>JALSQP010000067.1 GCA_026985375.1 Desulfurococcales archaeon
CAGCACTATGGTATATAGGACAGACACCAATTAATCCTCCAAATAACACTACAGCAACTCAGCAAATCTCATCCACTAACCATGCGAAAACAGGAACGTTAAAAGTACTCCAGGGTCCCCCGCCTGGCCCGACGTTGCAGCATATCCTCTCTATAATAACGGCGTACAAACGATTGGGTAGAGCCATCATATTAGATGCTGCCCCATGGAATGATGTTTCGCCATCACCATATCCCAGCCTGCCATTCTCAGAGTACCTACCTGTACCCAATAACACTGCTTATCTTCACAGCTTCATGGAGGCACTAGTCAAAGGCAGACTCATTGGTTATCGAGAATACTCATTACCAGAAGGAGTAGCATTAATTCTTGTTGAAACCAGATACAAGGGTGAAGACTACTCGATAATATACTCGTTCATAGACAACATAACAAAATGGGCTTCAAGGCTGGCTGAATATTCCATTATAGCATTGTCCATTAGTACTACGTGCGAGGAAGCCCTAGCAAAACTCATCACATACAATCTAACGCCAAGCCAGGACATAATATGGAGGATACCATTCCCTTGGAATGGTTCAACGGGGAAAGATAAGATCAATGCTTTAGCCCTTATAGAGATGCCTGTATTCGACCGCGACTGGCCGCTGAGCCTGAGACTGCTTGAAGAGAAAATGGCATGGACATTTATAGCTTCCCCAGCCATATTCTACGCATTAAATCTAACTCTGCCGCCAAATATAAGTCCGGCTCGGATGTATACTGATGTATTGCCGAGAGTAGTTATAGCAATAGTGCTTCCCGGCGTAACCTATTATCCAGTCACGAAACATTATGAGACCCCGGTCATGATCAGATTGGCGGGTAAGGGGGTGTGTAAAGACTATGCATACGCAACAGCTTTTCTCGCAGATTCGCTCGGACTAATTGCAGTTGATATGTTTGGAGTAGATCCAAGAACAAACATAAATCATTCACTATCAGGGATAATCATACCTTCAAGCATGGCTAGCCGCAAGGGCATCCAGATAATACCCGATATAGACGATGATAATGTCAAGGAATATCTTCTCCCACTGGTCGATACGGGTAGAATTCCATTAGACCTCCTCGTTAAGGGAGGGTTCACCAAACACATGATAATTGATCCAGGAATACCTATTGCGGGAATGAATCCATATAGGGAAAACATAGATTATTACTGGTATATCCAATACCTTATAGGCCTAGATAAGGACTACAGATCTATCGCTTCTCCCTTTAAGCCTTCATGGGCGAACAAGGTAGATAAACAGATGCTATTACTTGCACACTTGTGCACAGGTATAACGATGAACTATACACGGTTAGCTATTGAGCTGGTTAAAAACGGTGAAGTAACAAGTAGGGCTTTCTCATGGTTCAATACTACACCGATCAATATACAGGATGTTTTCAGACTAGCAGTACAGAACGCTATACTAAATATTACATCATACACACCAAATAAATGGATCGGGGTTTTCACAAAATTCTTCGTAGGAAAAATCATGGCTCCGCCAGTTGTGACAATTAATCCAGTACATGTAGGAAATACTACGAGTATACCAAAATGGTATTGGAACATTATATACAGGTTTTGGAGCATAGGTTCGACAATAACGCCTTCCTATAATAGTGAGAATAGACCTACAAAGCTACTATATATGACAGCCTACCCGATCTTCCAGCACAAAAATAATAGATACATATTTCTTGAGTTTCACGGAGAGAAAATAGTCAATGGTACGAAATATTCCGTCACAATAATGCCCACAGCCAGGGAAGGAATAGTAGAGATTATTGTTACTATAGGAGACCACACATACATGTTCTACAACAAAGTTACTCCAAAGGACTGGCCAGTATTAAGGGTCAACAATAGCTTTGACGGCTACACCGGATTGGTTGTTCAGATAAACAAGACTATCGAGTATAATGTTCATATAAAGATTAATAAGGCCGGCGATAAACTTGTCATAAGATCTAACTATACTAGCGAGTTTCTTGCTTTTACATACTACTTAGATATAGTTAATAATATGTTTTATATGAAGCTAGATATCGTGAGCGGTCTGACCCCGGTTCTAGCGGCGAAAATAATAATACATTACAAGGGAAACCAAGGATTCGAGGAGCTAGTACCATTAGTGTCCGTACATGGGACAACTGGTGGTATAATAGATACGTTTGGGCAATCATCGATAATAGGAACTGTTAACGATATTGACTACATAGTAGTTTATGTGCAGGCAATGGCGGGTTATGCGACTATATATTTCGTTCTCTCTTCTTGAAGTAGCGTTTTATACTGCCTGGTGTGGGTAACATAGGAGTTTTACGCATATACTCCCTGTACTTATCATTCCAGTATTCGATCAGTTCTTTCTCCTCGATTCTCATGAAGATTACCCAGAAAGGTAATGTGGCAAGCCAGGCTATTAGTCCTGATAAGCTTCCGAGGATTAATGGTATGCTCAGCTGGTTGATGATTGTCCAGAAGTAGAATGGATGTCTGCATAGACTATAGGGCCCCCAGGTGATTAGTTCTGGGAAGTCGGAGGGCTTGTCGTGTTTTTCAGGAAACAATCTATGCAGCCGTATCATTTGGCCTATAGAATGGAGAAAAAGAAGCCCGCCAATGATTACTAGTAGTGGTTGCAGAGCCACTAGCTTCGGACCATAAAACGATAATAATACAACTCCAAGGTATGATAAGACGAACAGGGGCCTCCTAATTCTGCTGCTCTCCATGAATTTATCACCATAGGCGGAGACCAGCTTTACTAGATGCTCTCTTCACAAACCATTTGTAGATCAGCGGGGCTTTTTGCTCAGTGTCCATCATCCTTTCGAGAACATCTTTTTCCAGCTGGTCTTCACTCTTAAGGGATTCGACAAACAAGTTATTGGTATCTTTTCCTTCAATGAATAGCTTCCATGCTTTTTCCAACAGTTTTTCCTCAATACTGTATAGTCTCTGTCTATACTCGTCAAGCATGTTATAACGTAGAATAAGGATGCGTCTGATCCGTTCTTTTCTCCACCAGTAGCTTTTCTCGCTGTATTTGTTCATGTTCGGGCCCGAAGGCATGATCTTGGCTGTCACTGGTATCGCCAGTGGCTTAAATATTGATAGACAAGGATTAGAGGAGAGTGTGAGTAGCACCAATTGTCTCTCGCGGCCCAGAACAGCTATCATCGATGACGCTGTATGACTCGGCCTAGTCAGGCCCCCGTAATGCATGCAAATATCCTTGTTGGATCCCTGCCACGGTCTATAGGGTTCATTCTCATGTAGTCTGAGGAGCCTGGTTAGATGATCGAGATAAATTCTCGGAATAAGGCGCCCCACATAATTCATCGTTGTTCTTCTTCTTTCTTTTCCATGGGCGAGCCATGTGTATATCTTGTCGGAATAACAATGGGCGAAACT
>JALSQP010000068.1 GCA_026985375.1 Desulfurococcales archaeon
ATAGTCAAACAGGACATTGAGAGGAAAACCCGTATTGATAGTAAACGCGATCATGAATATGCCTAGGAGTATGGTAATGCTGAGGAAAGGCCCTATAAACGGCCTATAGAAGAGCCTAGTAAACCGCTCAAATCTCCCCTCCTTTATCTCTAACCTAACGATAGCGTCTCCCAGTATTCTCCGGAGGTACTCGAACCTTTTCCTAGCTAGAAGCTCGGCTGGATCGCGGTGGAAGATCTTCTTTACCTCCTCCTTAATTCTCGCAATCTCCGCAGCAACGTCATCGCCGCATAATCCTCGGATATACTTGTAGAGGTCATCGTCTCCTTCCAGTAGTCTCAGAGCCATCCATCTGATCGGATACTCTATCCTATCCTCATACCGCTTGAGAAGAGACTCTATAGAGGATACGTAGGGTTCTAGCTCTTCATAATCTATTCTAAGCGGTCTTTTCCTACCAGCTTTTCCACGTGCAACATCTATGGCCGATCTCAGCAAACTACGTATACCACGCAGAGTTGCCGCCGAGACAGGGACCACTGGTACTCCAAGCCTCTTCGATATAAGGTCATAGTTTATGTGGATACCGTGTACGTGAGCAGCATCACTCTTGGTGAAACCTATAGCTATTTTCCCCGTCATTTCAAGGGCTTGTATGGCGAGATACATTGTCCGTTCTGGATTGACACTGTCTACAAGTACTATCACGGCGTCGGGGCGCCCACTCAAAATATAGTTTCTAGCTATCCGTTCCTCCAGGGAGAGCGTCGAGAAACCATAGATTCCGGGAAGGTCTATGAGCCTTATCTTGTTTCCATTGAAATCTGCTTCTCCCTCGTGAACTTCTACGGTCACGCCGGGCCAATTGGCGACATGCGCTTTTCTACCAGTCAATATATTGAATAGCGTCGATTTACCTACGTTTGGTTGTCCTATTATGGCTATCTCATACTCTCTTTTAATTGTTGATCGGCTCAACTATTATCCTCCTCGCGATCCCTCTTCCAATAGCTATTTCGACTCCCATAACCCTGATTATGATGGGGCCCCTCCCGATATTCATCACAACATCAACTATGACCCCCGGTGTCAGCCCCATCTGGTATAACCTATATATCCATCCGCCCCTGCCTATGATCTCGACTACTCTCCCCCTACTACCGCTAGGCAGTTCTTCCAGCGCTACTGTTCGGTGGTACGCGTGCACATTTTTCACCTTCTCTTGAGAAAAATGTTAGGCTATCCTAACATTTTTTCTCAAGTCATATATTAGCTAACAACGGCTTAATATTCTTGACTTTGAATTAGAGTTTGAACAGTGGATAGAAGCAAGTGGTAATGCGTATTGGCGGACATAGGAAATATACTGTGGGGTATCATATCGCAATACGGTGTCTTAGGAGTATTCATTGTTTCCCTGCTAGGGAACGCCATACCTTACAGTACCATACCGTATCTCATATTCATCATACTTTATAGCGGAACGGTTCAGGACCCCGTAACCAATCTCCTCATAACCTTAGCGGGGGGCCTGGGAGCCGCGGTTGGAAAAGTAATAGTTTACTACTTCGGAGTAGGGATAAGGAGGCTTATACCCGACAATATGAAGAAGAACATGGAGGTATTTATAAGGATCAGTCGACAGAGCGTGTTCCTCGCGGTTTTCTTGTTCGCGGCGCTCCCGCTCCCGGACGACGTACTATATGTTCCTCTCGGCGCGATGAGATACGATCTCATCAAGTTCTTCATAGCTTTGCTGACCGGAAAAATAGTCATAACGGGAACAGCTGTTTATTTTGGCTATACTATATCATGGCTTATAGGTAATGGTGGGAAGGCTCCATGGTACATTATAGTTCCGGCCCTGATCATTATATCGCTCCTGCTAACTTATATAGTAGCTAAAATAGATTGGGCTAGAGCAGTGAAAATAACGGAGGAAAAAGGACTATGGAATGGAATAAGATTTGTTGCAGAACAAACAGTTAAGGCTCTAGCGGATCTCGTAGTATGGCCTATCAGGAAGATCAGGGCTCAATAGTGTATCGTATCCGGGTAATCCCCCTGCCCTTACTCTCCCTCTTCAACAACTTTATTCTCCCGACCTCCCTAGTGTTAGCCACATGTGTTCCACCACAGGGAAAAGCACATAACCCCTCGATCTCCAGTATCCTGATCTTCTCTAATCCCTCGTGGAGCTCAGTAAGTCTCTCGCCGAATCTCTCTAGGTATTTCTCGGCTTCACCCCTGTCCATGACCCGAACTATATGTCGGAGACCGGCCCCAATGATCTTATTTGCTTCCTCCTCGATTCTATGTAGATCCTCACGCTTAATCCGCGCTGTATAATCGTCATAACTGTAATTAACACCTATAGCTCCGCCAGCAAATCTCGCGTTGAATAATTTCTTAACAACACACCCGATAATATGGGCGGCTGTATGCATCCTCATGAGCCTATACCTTCTATCCCAATCCAATATCCCATGAACTATATCATCTATTTTCGGCGTCCTCCCCCCTAATACTCCCACATGAACTATCCTGTTGCCATCAAGATATGTTTTCTCGACAATTAGGCGCCAACCATCACCTAGAAGAACACCCGTATCACATGGTTGGCCTCCACCACCCGGATAAAAGCATGTCTGGTCAAGCACTATGAATGTCTTGCCATCCTTACTCCACGTATCAACAACCATAGCGTCGAACTCCTTCATATACTGATCTTCATAGTACAGTCTACGTGTGCCATGCAACTCATTCACCAGGCCTATTTTTGATAACCAAATAACTAGAGGCATATGTTTCCGTAGATATTTTCCTGAATGATGGCGGGGCAAACCCTCTTGACGCCAGACATACTCATAATCCTGTCGTGTATCTCGGCATACTCCCTCTGGTCTTTTGCCCATATGACGGCCATGATGTCATGGTCCCCGCTCGTTATCGCTATATATTTTACCTGCTTGAACTTCTTCAGCTCCCTAATAATATCGAATAGTTTCTCCGGCTCGGTATCAACGCCTACAATGGCTACCACGTTGTATCCAAGAATCTTCGGGTCTACTAGGATCGTGAACTTCTTGATAATACCTATCTCCTCGAGCTTCCTTATCCTCTTTATGACGGCTACATCGCTTATGCCTACTTTCTCGGCTATCTCAGTGTATGGGATCCTCCCATTCTCCGTCAGCATCTCGATTATTTTCATGTCTTTCTCATCTATCTTGTATCTCATACCCTGTACCCCTTCGTTCTCTTCTACTCTATACTATACCCTTATTAACCTAATATATTAGTGCCCTGAAATCTCTACAAAAACGTATCTAACTAGCTTAGAAACACCTAATTATCTAGTGTTAAGCATTACAAATTAGTTGGTGACACTTATG
>JALSQP010000069.1 GCA_026985375.1 Desulfurococcales archaeon
ATTTGTCTTATCGCTTTTTCTGATTCTCCTACCCATTTGCTTAGGATTTCGGGTCCTCTTACTGCTATGAAGTTGGCGCCGCTCTCAGTAGCAACAGCCTTAGCCAACAAAGTCTTACCAGTACCTGGTGGCCCGAACAACAGTATGCCTTTAGGCGGCTCTATACCCATTTCTTCGAACACTTTGGGGTTCTTCATAGGCCATTCAACGGCTTCTCTTAATTGTTGCTTAACGTTCTCTAAGCCACCAATGTCGTCCCAGTGTACCTCGGGCACTTCTACATAGATCTCTCTGATCAGGGTTGGTTGCACGTATTTGAGTGCTTCTAGGAAGTCGCTCATCTTAACCTTTAGGTTTCTCAGCTTATCGGGTGGTATCGACTGGCTAATATCGATCTTTCCTTCTTTCATGAATCTTCTTAGTGCCGCTAGTGCTGCTTCTTTGACCAATGCTGCTAAGTCTGCTCCTGTGTATCCATGGGTCATCTCGGCTATCTTATTGAGGTCAACGTCGTCGTCTAGTGGCATGTTCCTGGTATGTACGGCCAATATTTCTCTTCTAGCCCTCTTGTCGGGTGGCGGTATCTCGATTTCACGGTCGAATCTACCTGGTCTTCTCAGCGCGGGGTCGAGAGCGTCCGGCCTGTTAGTTGCCCCTATAACGATTACTTTGCCACGCTCTTTTAGTCCGTCCATTAGTGTTAGTAGCTGTGATACAACTCTCTTCTCTACTTCTCCCGTAACTTCTTCTCTCTTCGGTGCTATACTGTCTATTTCGTCGATAAAGATTATCGCTGGAGCGTTCTCCTCGGCTTCCTTGAATATTTCTCTGAGCCTCTGCTCCGACTCGCCATAGAACTTACTCATTATCTCTGGTCCATTGATCACTATGAAATATGCCCCTATCTCGTTCGCTAGGGCCTTCGCTAATAGTGTTTTACCAGTACCTGGTGGTCCGTACAGCAGTATGCCTTTAGGCGGCTCGATACCGAGATGTTTGAATAACTCTGGGTGCTTGAGTGGTAGCTCTACTATTTCTCTTATTTTCTGCTTAGCCTCCTCGAGATCACCTATATCTTCCCATGTGACCTTGGGGATTCTCTTGGCTCTTTCAATCACTTCCTTCTGGACGGGCTCCTCCTTGATCTCTATCTCGGTGGAGTCAGTAACATAGACCCTATAGCTTGGCTGTGCCGATACGACTACTAGCTTTATGGTCGCCCCAAATACCGGTATAATTATTTCTTCTCCACGGCTGATTGGCTTCCTTATGAGAAACTGTTTGACATATTCGACGAAGTCCGGTCCAAACCTTATCGGCTCAGTTGGTGCTAGCACGACCCTTGTGGCCGGTTCTACTCTGGTCTTTCTGACAGTTACTATGTCGCCTACACCAACACCTATTGCTGTTCTCATATAGCCGTCTATCCTAATGGCTTCTTTCCCTTCATCTTCTGGATATGCTGGCCATACTTGTGCAACAATACTTCCCTTAGGCCCTGTGATCTCAATGAAATCACCCGTTGATACGCCGAGCTTCTGCATAGTCCTTCTACTAATCCTGGCGATCTTTCTACCTACATCTCTCTGTCTCGCTTCCATGACTCTTAGTCTTGCTTCTCTTTCCCCTGCCATTCTGATCACCTCACACGAAAACCTCCTTCTGTATTATTTTATAGAACCGTTCCTATTATTGTAATACTATACCTCTTTATATAATCTTGTCTCATAGTATGAAACATTATTATGATATTTGGAAAATGACTAAATAACACCTATAAAAGTATAATATGTGCGAGAGAAGTATATAATTGATTAAAAGTATAAGGTAAAGACGTAAAAAATCAGGGTGAGACCATGGTCGAAAGAGTCAAGACAGGCATACCGGGATTCGACGAGATAGTGTATGGGGGAATACCAAAGCGCAACGTTGTACTGCTTAGCGGCGGACCCGGGACTGGCAAGACGATATTCGGACAGCAATATTTATGGAATGGATTACAAATGGGCGAACCCGGAGTTTACGTTGCATTAGAGGAACACCCAGTACAGGTAAGAATAAATATGCGCCAGTTCGGATGGGATATTAGATCTTATGAGCAACAAGGATATTTCGCCATTGTGGACGCATTTACGGGAGGAATAGGAGAAGCTGCAAAAAGGGAGAAATACGTTGTAAGAGACCCCACAGACGTTGGTGAACTAATAGATGTGCTCAAGGCAGCAATACGCGATGCAGGAGCTATGAGAGTAGTAATTGATTCAGTTTCAACACTATACCTGACTAAGCCAAGCGTGGCTAGAAGCGTAGTATTACTACTTAAGAGAGTATTATCGGGTCTAGGAACAACATCCATACTAATATCGCAGGTCAGCGTCACAGAAAGAGGATTCGGAGGTCCCGGAGTAGAGCATGCTGCAGATGGTATAGTAAGGCTTGATCTCAACGAGTTCAACGGAGAACTAATGCGAAGTATCATAGTATGGAAAATGAGAGGCACTAAGCATAGTATGAAGAGGCATCCATTCGAGATAACCGATAAGGGTATAATAATATATCATAACAAGGTATTGAGAATACGTGGTGCATCAATAGTATTTGAACAAATATAATAATGTATTACTTGTTGCTTAGAATCCATGAGCCCACAATTATAAGAAGCTATCTTTTTATATCGTTCGTTTACGCCTAGATATTTTATAGGTTGACCATAAAATGATGAACCCGATGAGAGTTCATGGCTACTATAGATATTCCTGTCCTAATTGCGAAGGCGTAAATAATGATATGAGATTAGTTTATAAGGCTCCATGTCAGAAATGTCTTCCTTCACAAGTATTTGCTAAGATAAAGAGAGAGGTAGTCGATAAGGATTATTCATATATTATCAAAACATATTATGAAAACGTTTTCGAGCCCAAAGGTCTAAAGAAATTACATATATTTAATGAAAAAGTACAGGAATTTGAAGAGTTCTTTAAGAAAGCAACAGGAGGCTATAGATTCTGGAGTGCACAACGCACGTGGGCTAAGAGAGTATTAAAGGGTAAATCCTTCAGCATAATTGCGCCAACAGGTATGGGCAAAACAATGTTTGCACTCGCAACAGCACTTTACCTAGCAAAGAAAAATATTCATTCTCATAGAGCCAGCCGCTTGGACAGGCCGAAATGCTACCTAGTATTTCCTACAACACCACTACTTCTCCAAGCAGAGAAGCGTCTAAAGATACTGGCCAACAATGCTGGTATTAAATTATGTAGTGACGAAGAAGATGATCCGAAGTGTCTGAAGATAATAACATTCCATGGCAAGATCTCAAGAAAGAAGAAAGAAGAATACATGGACGCTATCAGGAGAGGAGATTTTGATATCCTCCTCTCAACCAATATGTTCATGCACAAGAACTACAAGGAACTAATAGACAAACGGTATTCATTTATAGCACTGGATGATGTGGATGCAATACTAAGAAGTGGTAAAGCTATAAAAATACTGTTCTACATTCTCGGAGTCTTCGATGAAGAGATCCAGAAGGCTCTCGAATACATCCGTTTAAGGCAACGGCTTGCCTTTCCATTAAAAGAGGATGAAAGAGAAAAACTAGAAAGACGCCTAAAAGAGCTAGAACGAGTTGTTGAGAAGACACGAAAGAAGATCAAGACGATAATCCTCGTATCTAGTGCTACAGGGAAGCCTAGAGGGATCTATCCAAAACTCTTCAAAGTACTCCTAGGTTTCGAAGCAGGTAGCAGGCCTGAAGCCATAAGAAACATAGTGGACACCTACACGGAAATCACTGGTTCGGTGGATGAAGAGGTAGCTAATATTGTACGAAGACTTGGCGATGGAGGACTAGTTTACGTACCTATTGAACGAGGTATCGAGTATGCCGAACACCTAGCGGAGCTATTAAGGCAGAACGGGGTCAAGGCTGAGGCGTTTCATGCCAAAAAAGCGGTCAAGCTACTCGATCAATTCGCTAATGGTGAAATAGACGTACTTGTCGGTGTAGCCACTTATTATGGAGTAATGGTTCGCGGAATAGATCTACCCTGGAGAGTCAAATACGCTGTATTCGTCGGCGTTCCACGCCACAAATTCAGTACAAGGCTCGAGAATCCACGACCCATCGATATAATCAGAGTACTTTCAATACTCAGAGAAGTCCTTGATGGCGAAGAGAAACAAAAAATAGAGATAATGATCGGTAGGATATCTAATAGGCTCAGAAGACTAAGCCAAGCAACATTGCGTATGCTCTCTGAGGAATTCCAAAAATATCTGAACGGAGAAAGCGTTGAGCAAACCCCGCTTTTAAGAATGCTGATAGATGCATTAACTTATGCTAGGAAATTATTATCTGATCCAGAAATTCAGCACAAGCTAATGCAGTTGCCCGATATAGCCCTAGTAACAGAAGATGACAAGACCTACATACTCATCCCCGACATAGCGACATACATACAGGCAAGCGGGCGTACTTCGAGGCTCTATCCAGGAGGCATTACAAGGGGGCTCTCAATTATACTGGTTGACGACAAGAGGCTCCTAAACGGACTAGTTAAGAGGATGAGATGGTTATTTGAGGACTTCATTATTAAGGAGCTCAATGAGATCGATCTTGATAAGTTAATGGAGGAGATCAATGAAGAACGTAAGAAAGTCAAGAAGATCCTAGAGGGAGTAATCAAAGAATATAAGACAGCAGAGATATCAAAATCAGCTCTCCTAATAGTTGAGTCTCCTAATAAGGCCAGAACAATAGCTAATTTCTTCGGTAAACCGTCGACTAGAGTTCTAGATAATGGAATGGTAGTATATGACGTAACAACCGGAGACTACATCCTAACAATAGTTGCAAGCATAGGACACGTATATGATCTTGTGGTCGATGAAGGATTCAGGAATTATGGTGTCCTGAAAATAAACAATTACTTTGTTCCTGTATACACAGATATCAAAAGATGCAATAAGTGTGGCTACCAGTTTACTAATGAAGAAAATAAATGTCCTCGCTGTGGCTCAAGAGATATCTCTAGAAAGATAGATATTGTGAATACCTTAAGAGAGCTAGCGAATGAAGTAGACATAGTATTCATAGGGACGGATCCAGACACTGAGGGAGAAAAAATAGGATGGGATCTAAAAGTATTGCTCGAACCATACACGAACACCATAAAGAGGATAGAGTTCCACGAGATAACGCGTAAAGCAATACTCAACGCGATAAGAAATCCACGTGACTTTGACCTAAGGCTAATAGAGGCGCAGATTGTCAGGAGAATAGAGGATCGTTGGCTTGGCTTCGCATTATCTGAAAAGCTATGGTATGATTTCTGGCCATTCTACTGTAATCGCTTCATAATTCCTAAACTGTTTGATGCTATACGGAGAGGCAAGAGAATACAGCTTATCAATTGTTGCGAGACCATTAACAGGAACCTAAGCGCAGGTAGAGTACAGACACCAGTCCTCGGATACATTATTGAACGATACGAACAGAGCAGGAACCCGAGAAAATACGGGTTACTCAAATACATAGGCTATATCGAAGAACTATCGCTGATGTTCGAACTGGTACAAGAAGAAATAGAAAAACTCGGCCTAGAAACACCCAAAGATCTGATTGGTAGAAAAGCTGTCATTAAAGACGCGGGCGAAGAAGTAATAGATGTTAACCCATTACCGCCATTCACTACTGATACACTACTCGAGGAAGCAAGCCGTGTACTAGGTCTTCCAGCGACTAGGGCAATGGAGATTGCACAAGATCTGTTCGAACTGGGTCTGATAACTTATCATAGAACAGACAGTATACGTGTAAGCGATGCAGGTATAAATGTTGCGCGCCAATACCTGGAGGAAAAATACGGTGACAAGTATAAGGAGTACTTCAAACCCAGAACGTGGGGTGCTGGTGGAGCTCATGAGGCAATAAGGCCGACAAGGCCTATCGACCCCGATAGACTTGTACAACTAATTAAAGAAGGGGCCATTATACTTGCCAAGCCCCTCACACGCCAGCACATCGCTGTTTATAGGCTAATCTTTGAAAGATTCATAGCTAGCCAAATGATCCCTGCCAAACTAAAACTGCAACGGATCGAGCTGATACTAGACCAGATATCAAAGACTCTGGAACGCTATGTAGAAATCGTTGAGAAAGGATTCCTAGAAATCTATAACGTATTAAGGGTAGAGAGTCGGATCAAGCCTGGAGAATACATTATAAGTGATGCCAGGGAATTAAAGCCTCCGCTCGCAAAATATCATGACGTCATAAAATGGATGAAAGAAAAAGGAATTGGAAGACCGAGCACGTATGCCAAGATAATACAGACCCTCATTGATAGAAAATACGTTAAGATTACTAGCAAGGTCAAGGCGTTAATACCGACTGAGAGAGGAATAATGGTCTATGAATTCCTGACAAAGTATTTTGGCGATGTAGTAAGCGTTGATACCACGAGAAGCCTCGAGGATAGGATGAAGCAGATTGAGGAAGGAAAAGTTGAGTATCAAGCAGTACTCGGGCAACTATACGATGAAGTATTAAACAAAGTAATAAATAGGGATAGCGGCGAACTGCGTAGAGAGGTGTGCCCACAATCAGGATAGAAATAGTAGGCGAGGCTGAAGACTATGGTAAAAATGCTGTTGCTGTTGTTCATCTAAATATTTTTGAATACGCCAAGAAACACAATCTAGATCACGCCAAGAACATACTGTTGTTTGCACGTGAGCAGGATGTTAGGACAATCATACTACCTTATATGCAGCCTTATGGCCCTGTAATTGATGAGGCGCCTATAAGCAATAGACGTATGATAAGGAAATACGCATTATCCGTAAACGATCCTTATATATTGACTCTTAACATGATTGCCCGTAACTATGGGTTAAACATTGTTGTGGCCGGAATATTAGAAAGAGCTGGCTCAAAAATATATATATCGTCAATAATGATCTCACCATATACTCAATTATCAATGATCAGACACCGTAAAATCATAATTAAAGATCATGAAAAAAAGCTAGGGATAAGCCCTGG
The DNA here is from genome assembly GCA_026985375.1 of Desulfurococcales archaeon. Taxonomy (GTDB): domain Archaea; phylum Thermoproteota; class Thermoprotei_A; order Sulfolobales; family Desulfurococcaceae; genus JAADCY01. Next base: position 7,055 of record JALSQP010000069.1, read on the forward strand.
CAAATCAATAGCTCCACTAAAAGTCAGAGATACTATAATTGCCAGTATTCTTGACGATGAATTCTATGTGCCAGAAATGATTAGACTTCTACTTCTCGAGAACTCCTCATTTCTACTCTACGGATATAGTCAGAGCAGCCCTCCAAGAAACTTGACTAACCTTGTCCGGACCTACTCATATGTTTTCTCAGTACCAATAATTGTTCCTGGCTCAATAATTCATTATAGAAACAAAGTGTTACATGTCACTCCAACAATAGTAACGGATTCGGAGGGAAACATAATATACAAGTATGTTGGGGAGGAACAGAAGATCATAATATTACCCGAGCACCTATTTGCGGATCCAGTATCATCGAATGTGGAAATGCATACGTTAAAATTAATTGCTAGGAAGTATAGAACCATTCTTTGACAAGTCGCGCCTTGGAGGAGATGCAAATGGTTTTAGAACAAAAAGTTATACCATTAAAGACTAAGACGCTCAACGATCTCATACGGTTAGCCGCTGCAACAGCAGGCCCTCAAGGAATGACGTATATATTGAAGTTTCATGATGAGAAAGGACGACTGGTTCTGGGCGTTCTAGGAGTCTTCAGGGACTATTACAAATACTATGGTGTACCTATGTTCTACTACTATGTGGTCGACGATAGCATTAGGGAGAATGTGGAGGACTCAAACTATATAATTGTGTCTACTGGTGAAGAAAGAATAGAATTCTCGAAGCATCCCAAGCCTGGTCTCTCTATACCGTTAATATATTTGGCATCTAAGCCTGTCTTCATACCAGAGCTGGATTGAGGTCTTAGTGTTTCTTCCCCCTAATGATCCTAACTGGTATTCCGGGTGGGGTTATCGTCTCTAATTTCTTGAACCCTATCTTTTCCATAGTCCTATAAATATGTCTGATGTATTCTGGGTTTTTCCCCGCAAATACTGAGATGGTTCCCCCATAGTCCAACAACTTATATAGTGTATTGAGGAACACGTAGGAGTATAGCTTCCTATTTTTCTTCGGATTCGGTCCGCCATCATGGACTATGTGTTTGTATTTCTCCTTGTTTTTAAGCAAGATTTGGGTCACTATAGTGGCATCGTTTAAGAAAATAAATGTGTTTTTGTTTTCCAGAGATTCTGCAAAGTATTGGTAGGGATTTCTATATAGTGCTATCCCGAGTATTATGGGATCTACTTCAATGCTATGTATAACCGTGTTTTTGTTCATATATCTTATGCAATAATGTGTTCTCCCAAGTCCTGTTCCTATTTCAAGGATTTGATCTGCATAGAGGGCAGCCTCGGCCCATGCTATGTGGCACCCTAACGTGATTACACGATAGTCGTCCTTCCCAGGTTTTCCCAGGTATCCTAGTCCTCCAGTTATTTTGTTGATGTACTCATCTATGTCTTGCTGACTGATACTGAGAATTTCTCTCCTATAAGCGGCTTGCGCGGTCCTCCTGGCAATATAATCTGCTCTTCTGTAATTTCGGAGTAAGAGATGGGCAAGTGTACAAAAAGGTGGTTGCATTACCTTGTCCTTATAATCATTCTTTTACCCATGACAATCCAATACTCTACTTCGACTCCAGGCTGAAGTTTTTCTCTTAGCTTCTCATCCTCTGGCTTCTCTACCTCGAACGTATCGAAGGTCTCCATATCCATTATCTGTACCATATCGCCCATGTCGGCAATCACTTGGCCAACACGCTTCTCTATAATGGGGACCTCTACTCGCTGGTCAACAGGTGCGACTAAGGTTCTCTTATTACCTGTGAAAAGCCCGATGGCAACAACATGTGCTTTTGCACTACCATGTTTCCCTGTCTTGGCCTTGCTCATCTCAACTATTCTGCATGGCTCGCCGTCTATGACTATGAAGTTTCCTGGTTTCAGTTCTCCGAGGGTTGCGTATGTTTTGCTCATATATATTCACCCGCTCAGCATGGATGTTTCATTCGTAGAATCATTTAGGGGGGTTCGCCATATTTATAGGTCTCTTTCTCCACTTTCCAGACAATACGTATCCTATATTCATATCTAAACTATCAGCTATTTCTTTGAATACTTTTTATTCATATGTATACGATATATGAAGCCCGTGCATATTCATTGCAGGACAGATAATACAGCCTATTCTCGTGAAACCCTTACTATAGAGCGGGTTTATGTCTGGCCCAAAGTTTAGTGCTACTAGTTGTGCTTCGAGCCTTGCCCAGGATATGATCGGTAGAGCCCGCCTAATGCCTGGCATGTAGCGGCTCGTAGTTATTCGTGGTAAGCGTCCTCGAGAAGAGCTTTCGTACATCCTGATACCCTCAAATACAAGCCTGATATTGTTCTTTTTGTAGAACTCATAGAGGGGTCTTACCTTTAACAGACCAGTGCACCATCTATTATCTCTCGATGGCAGCTCTCTCCTCTCATTAATGAGTTCCAAGAACTTTTTATCGCTTCCGACTACTTCAAGATGAACACCTAATTTCTCAGCCATTCTCTCTACGAATAACTTAGTTTCCGGGAACTCTAGCCCTGTATCGGAGTACACCGCGATGATCTTATCAGTGCTTAGAGCTTCAGCCACTAGATAAAGCGTTACAGTTGAATCAATACCCCCCGAGAATGCGATAGCATATGGAGGATTATATCTGGATGCAGTCTTTTTGATAAAACCTATTGCTTCATTTATGATAATATTTATATGATGTTTATTTGCATCGATGATCTTATCGGGTCGAACAGGAGGCAGTTCTTTAAAAACATGTGGTGCTAGATCTTTAACCTTACATTTGTCTTCTTTCTTTTTACATATGCCGACGTATTTGCCAGTAACGAATACCAAATATTTTGTGCGGGAGTAGCAACTATTAGCTATTCGTATATATTTGCCCTTGAGCCTCCTCTTGGTTGGCGGGATCCTACAGACTTCATTCATGTGACGGGCTAGAATGGACGCTAATGCTCCAGTCGGATGAAATACCCAACCCTCTCTAGTAGAGTATAGTAGGACGCCATGCTTTGCCCCGTCACACCATACCTCAGCAGCCTATTCACCATACTCAGAAGGCAGTCGTCGACAAACTATGTTCTTACTGCTAATATCTAACCATATATCGAGATCTCTTTTGATCAGCCTAGAAATTATTTTCTTCTCGTATTCTGAGCCAAACTAAATATCATGTTTACCTATTTTGATTAAGGGTTTACCCCTATTGATCAGTGGTGTATTTTCCTCAATATCCCATCCAATAAATCTTATCATTCTTTTCATCCGTGTTCACTGGGCTTGTTCTTCTTGTCTGCACCTCTCCTATTGTTTTTAAGTCTCTTCTCGATTATGTCGTGGAAGAAATACCATGTAGCGAATACTGTTATGAGCGATGCTATCCCTAGGCTTATACCCCATGATAGTGCGTTTTTCACTGTGTCGGACAATGCTGTGATATCGATAGTTACAAGCATTGTTACCAGCAGTAGTAATAGGAACATGAATCCTCTAAGTTTTGCCTCCATACGTATGAACCTGACAAGCGATCCGAGCACTATGAATGATAATATTATAATAAACACTATGCTAGCATACCTGGCAAGATAGCCTAAGAGGATATTGGCCATGTTAATTTCCTGGGGAAATACTATTAGAAGCACGGAGTAAACAGCCAACAGTACTATGCCTATATCCGCCAGAACTATAATGAGGCCTGTGAGGCTGATATATGCTTCTTGCAGTATAGGTTTAAGGAGCTCATCAATCTTGAATATTGATAATATCTTTCTAAGCATTTTATTGATGAAAATTATCACAACTATATATAGGGCAATTATTACGAGAGCAATCAATAGTTTTGGCAATAGGAATGCGAGATCTCGTAGGGCTAGCTCGAATGCTTGTAGTAGCGTTTTAAGTCCTTGACTTGCTGTGTTTATAGCCTCAATAAATTCTAGATAATGCATTATGGACCACCTGTTAGCATTTGTAGGTAGTAAATCGTCCTATATATTATGAACAAGAGTATGAATGTAAGTATGAACGCTATTAGTTTCAATACTGTTTTCGCCGCCTCCCTAGTCATGAATACCATGAAGTTATAGCTCGTTATACTAGTCATGTAGAGGATGCGTGAATACATCCTAACATAGACCGGAGATATTATTGCAAGCTCTGGTATAGCAGTGAGAGCGATAAACAATCCAGCTACACTGAACACGCTCGCAGTAATGAACACTAGGACATAATTGAAAGCTAGAAATGCACCAATAAGACCTCCTATAAGCATTGATAATGCGTTCGCTGCTGTTAACATTATACTTGCCCGGACTATTCCTAGTTTCTTAACAATACTCGAGTAAGCTAGTCCTGCGAAGAGATTTGTTCCTACGATTGAGAACGAGTAAACAACAGCTATTCCAAGATGTAGGAGTGGATAATTTATTAGTATAACGAGTATTGGGGTGAGAGCTAGACCTACAATAGCATATCTGTACAGCCTTATATCGAGTCTGCTCCAGAACATACTCGCAAATATGTTTGTGAATGTCTGGATAAGCCATATCAGGCCGACAAAATAATCTGGTGCATGGAGCTGTTTCATCAGTCTTGGAACCCATGCAATACCAACTAGGTTGGTTACAGTAAACAGCATTACTAGCATTAATAAAGTACTTGCAGCCTTGATCTCGATCTCCTCGGTACTTCTCCTAGGGCGTTCAAGGATAGGAGTAGCATGGGATAAAGCTATCAGAACAGTTCCGGCGAGACCGCCTAGAAACGATATCGCGTATAAAACAAGGTATCTTGTATATGATTTGATTGCAGCCAGGACAATAACCAGTACTATCTGGCCAATAATGCTTGACACGCTTCCAGTGATCATTCGATATCCAAGAAGTTTCTTGTAAGTTTCTCTCTCAAAACTAGTGAAAAATAATGCGTTAAGATATATACCTGTCATAAAACTCGATGTCCAAGCTAATCCAACAATGAACGGTAAGATATAAGCGAAAGAAGCTGTAAACGGTATGCTGAACCATAATAAACGCTCTAATATATGTACTAGCAATAACCTGGTTTTTGCTTTTCCCGGCTTGACACGTACATGAACTATTTTCGAGGCTATAAGCGCCATAAGCCCGGATAAAGCATTGAATGCAAGGATATCTTGGAGAGAATAACCTGAATTAACAAGTAGTATTGGAAGGAGACTCCTACTTATCGATACAAAGAACCCGCCACTTAAGGCCTCAAGCACAAGAAGCCAGAAACTTGGGCCAAAACTTTGATCTAATCGGTCCTTCATGGCATTATTTTATGAGATCAAAAAGAACTATTATCTCTTGCGTCCTAGCTTCAAGAGATGGATTGATTCACCCAAAAGTAGTTCGCCGATATCCCTGAGACTCTCTGAGACCGTTAGGTGGGGATATGGGAAGGTGGCTAATTCTTCTGGGGTGAGCTTAGCAAGGTATAATGGTACATATGCTGATATGACCTCTGACGCCTGCGGAGCAACTATGTGAATGCCCAGAACGTTATCCTTATTATCAACAAGTATCTTTGCAAAGCAGTATTCGGGCCCTTTTATTCTAACGGCTGAAAGGAATGATAGTGGGACTCTTAGCTTCTTATACTTGGTTCCCTTCGCTTTAAGTTCTTTCTCAGTATAACCTATGCCAGCATACTCTAATCCAGAGAAGATGGTCTGTGGAACTATGTGATATTCGATCCTTTTTATCTTCTCTCCCATGATTTGCTTGGCCGCGAGTATGGATTCAACAATAGCTTTATGCGCGAGCAGAGGTCCACCTATTACATCGCCTGCAGCGTAGATTCTAGGATTATATGTCTGGTATCCATCGACTAGTTTGATAAACCCTTTTTCATCTATTTCAACACCAGCTTCCTTGAGGCCTAGATCCCCTGTGTTTGGTGTGCGTCCTATAGAGATAAGGA
>JALSQP010000070.1 GCA_026985375.1 Desulfurococcales archaeon
CTATAGTTGTCTACAAGAATTCTTTTGGCCAAGTCTCCTCGTCTACAAGGATCTAAGGGATCGGGGACGGAGAATAAGGGTCATACAGGACGGCGAGTTCGTGATCAAGGATAAGCATGGTGCCCTTAGGATGATCAAGGTGCTTGAGGAAGGACATAGGATCACGCTCGAAGAAATAGTTTCCAGTATCGAGAAGGCAGTAGATAACGCGTTATCTCTTGTCATAGCAGTTGTTAGCCTGCAGGGCGATATAACATACTATGAGGTCGGACGCGTGGATCCCAAGAAATAGTGTTAAGATAACAGTTATATGGTTGGCTGATAAGACATTGTCTAAATACGTACCATATGATGTTGAGACAAGCAGGAATGGTGACTATTATGGTGGGGGATTCCTCTCTTTTACCACCCCGTGGCATGAGGGACTTAGTTGGCGAGGACGCTGAGATCCTGGAATACCTTTTCAGCGAGTTCAAAAACTATGCTAGGATAAACGGGTTCAAACCAGTTATACCGCCTACGCTCGAGTATTTCAGACTATTTGAGAAGAAGAGCGGTGAGGAGATAAAGCGTTCTATGTATGTCTTCGAAGACAAGGCTGGCAGGCTACTATCACTAAGGCCGGAGATAACAGCAAGTATTGTACGGATATACCTCCGCCTCCTTAGAGGTCTTCCTAAACCAGTAAAGCTATACTATGTTGCCCAGTGCTTCAGGTATGAGGAACCACAGCACGGCCGATACAGGGAGTTCTGGCAGGCAGGTCTTGAAGTTATAGGTGTTAAGGGTGTTGAGGGCGACCTAGAAGCAGCGCTAACGGCTTCATCGTTTCTAGACAAGATCGGACTCGAGCACTTCTACGAGGTAAGCAACGTATCGTTACACAGATCCATCATGTCAGGATTCGGGATCCCTGTGGAGATACAAGATCATGTACTGCATTTAATCGATAAGAGAATGAATGATAAGGCCATAGAAGAGCTCAGAAACGTGAATAGCGAAGCAGCAGATGCTATGAAGAAACTGATAGAGCTTAGCCTCGATGATGTAAGGCAGTTTATCGACGAGTACAGAGATGTACTAAGAAATTATCTTGAAAAACTAGAAGAAGAACTGGATAAAACAACTAGGTTCATTGAGATACTCGGCGATATGGGATACAAGGCAGTATATAATCCCAACCTCGTCAGGGGTCTCGCATACTATTCTGGCCTCATATTCGAGTACAAGGCTATAGGAGGTTTAGAGCTCAGTATAGGCGGTGGAGGAAGATATGATGGATTAACAACTGTGTACGGCGGGCCATTCGAACATTCTACAGGCCTGGCACTGGGTCTTGACAGAATAGCGTTATCGATTAAAGGAGTTAAACCACCATATCGCCCCAGAGTGTTGATAATAGTCTTGGATCGTAGTCTGATAGGCTACGCGTTCAAGATTAAGAGGATCGTTGAAGACATAGGGGCTGAGACGACATTATATTATCATAGCAAGATCAAGAAAGCGTTAAGCACAGCGTCTAAAGCCAGCTATGATCTAGCGTTGATCATCGGTAAGAAAGAGTTTAAAGAAAAGGTAGTAACAGTAAAGGATCTTAGGACTGGGCATCAGACACGTGTAGCTAGTGATGAAGTAGTCAGGGAAATCGCGGAGAAAATAGCATAGATATAATCAAATATCAACAGAGTACTTTATACCTATATTAGTCTGTCCAATAATAGATATTCTAGAACAATTATTGGTTGTTTTGAATCAAGAGATAATTATAACTGGTTGGGTGAGATCCGATGAGCCATCATATAAGGTTGGAAAGGATCGGTGAATATGAGTACATGATACCGAAGGGTACTAAGCACTGTATGAGAGTTCCAGCGATCATATTTGCGGACGAGTATCTCCTTGAGAAAATGCGTAGTGATCTAACGCTTGTACAGGCTTCGAACGTGGCGTGCCTGCCAGGGATACAAATATCCATGTACGTAATGCCGGATGGCCACCAAGGCTATGGATTCCCAATAGGTGGAGTCGCGGGCTTCGACGTAGACACAGGTGTTATCAGCCCTGGAGGCGTAGGTTACGACATAAATTGCGGTGTGAGGGTTCTCAGGACAGATCTTGATGAGAAGGATGTGAGGCCGAGACTGAAGGAGCTGGTCGACACACTGTTCCGAAACGTACCAAGCGGTGTCGGCAGCACTGGTAAGATAAGACTGAGCTTCTCCGAGCTGGACGAGGTTCTCAACCGGGGAGTCGAATGGGCTGTGGAGAACGGTTTTGGATGGGAGGAGGACATGGAATTCATAGAGGAGCATGGTTCATGGAAAGTAGCGGATGCATCAAAGGTTAGCCGTAGGGCTAAACAGAGAGGGCACAATCAGCTTGGAACGCTTGGCGCAGGTAATCATTTTCTCGAGGTACAGGTTGTAGACAAGATATATGATCCGGAGATAGCGAAGGTCATGGGGATCACGCATGAAGGACAGGTAACAGTAATGATACATACTGGTAGCCGTGGCCTCGGGCATCAGGTTGCGAGTGATTATCTACTCATAATGGAGCGTGCTATGCGGAAATACGGAATTAGGCCCCCTGACAGAGAGCTTGCAAGTCTACCGTTTAAGTCCCCAGAGGCACAGGACTACTTCAAAGCCATGGCGGCAGCAGCAAACTTTGCTTGGACCAACAGGCAGTTGATCATGCACTGGGTGCGCGAGAGCTTCAAGACAGTATTCCATAAGGATCCAGAGAACCTGGATCTAAAGCTAATTTATGATGTAGCCCACAACATAGCCAAGATAGAGAAACATGTTGTAGAAGGTAAAGAATACCATGTCGTAGTCCATAGGAAAGGCGCTACAAGAGCATTCCCGCCCGGGCATCCCGAAATACCCGACAAGTATAGGAGTATTGGACAACCAGTTCTAATACCCGGTTCAATGGGTACCGCTAGCTATATTCTCGTTGGCACAGCAAAGGGTGCCAGGACATGGCATAGCGCGCCACATGGTGCTGGCAGATGGATGAGCAGAGGTGCAGCTATAAGAACATATAGGCCAGAAAGAGTAGTGGACGAGCTTGCGAGGAAAGGCGTAATACTGAGAGCTGCCACTAGGAGAGTTATAAGTGAGGAAGCTCCTGGAGCCTATAAGGATGTTGACCGGGTAGCCATGGTTGCTCATCGTGTCGGTATTGCTAGGCTGGTAGTGAGGATGAGGCCTATAGGTGTTGTTAAAGGCTGAGATAAAGGATGCGACACCGTGGTGCTGTTGTTTGCGATGATCATGTTTGCTAGATAAAATGAAGCTAATGTTACTAT
>JALSQP010000071.1 GCA_026985375.1 Desulfurococcales archaeon
GGGAGAGCATCTCGTAAGATACGCAACAGTGATCTCTATGAGGGGGAGAAGCGGTGGAAGACCAGGAATGGGTGCAGTCATGGGAAGCAAGAAGCTGAAAGCAATAGTGATAAAGGGTACAAAGGAGCCTAACGTCGCAGAGCCGGAGAAACTGAGGGAAGAGGCCAAAAAAGCATACGAAGAAGTACTTAAGGCTGAAGGCTATGATTTCTGGGTAAGGCAAGGTACAATGATGACTATTAGCTGGAGCAATGAGAACAGCGTTCTCCCAACAATGAACTATAGAGAGGGAGTATGGGAGTACTACGATAGAATAAGCGGCGACCTAATGGAGAAGATCAAGATCAAGAGAAGAGGGTGCCCATACTGCAACATGCAGTGCGGAAACGTCGTGATCGATGACATAGGAGAGGAAAGCGAGCTCGACTACGAAAACGTAGCAATGCTCGGAAGCAACATATTGCTTCCCGACCTAAAGAGGGTGGCTGAGCTAAACAAGCTCTGCGACAAACTCGGACTAGACACTATCTCAATGGGCAATGTTTTAGGCTTTCTTATGGAGGCTTCTGACAGAGGACTAATAGATGAGAAGATCGGTTGGGGAGACTATAAGGTGGCAAAACAACTGATCATCGATACAGCCTATAGGAGGGGATTAGGCTACCTGGCAGCTGAAGGAGTAAGAATATTATCCAAGCACCTGGGCAAAGAAGCGGAGGAATTCGCGATCCATGTCAAGGGCTTAGAGGTATCAGCGTATGATTGCCACGCAGCCCCGGGAATGGCCCTAGCATACGGAACATCACCGATTGGGGCCCACCATAAAGATGCTTGGCTGATAGGCCTTGAGGTAAAGATGGACAGATTCAGCTACGATAAGATCAAGGTGGAGAAACTATTATTCCTACAAAGAGTACGTGGAGGAATGTTCGAATCACTAACAACATGCCGGCTACCATGGGTTGAACTAGGTGTAAATCTGGAGCACTACCCCAAGATGCTATCATATATTACAGGAGTAACATATACACTCGACGACATCTACACCATAGGCGACAGGATCTACAACCTCATCAGGTCATTCTGGATAAGAGAGTATGGATGGTGGGACAGGACACTAGACTACCCACCGATCAGATGGTTCAAGCACCCACTAACGAAAGGGCCCTTCACAGGCGCTAGGCTTGACATTGAGAAATACGATAAAATGCTGAGCCTCTACTATGAGATGCGTGGTTGGGATGAGAATGGAGTACCACGCGAAGAGACGTTGAGGAAGCTAGGCCTGGACTATGTTATACCTGTTATCAAGGAGATTACGGACTAAACTCTTTTTTACACCAATACATCGTTTCTCATATTAACATTATGTATCGACCCAATATTATTCACGGGTAGGAGCGATCATGGTTAAAACCATCGTTAAAGGAATAGTGGTATCAGGGCTAGGTGAAGGCAGGAAATATGTTCAGTTGTACTCGAACCAATTCAAGAGAAGAATAGGCATAATTCCCTACCCGGGAACACTCAATCTAAGAATTGAAAAACCACTAGGAGAAGTATTATCAAAACATAGACACATTGTTGTAGAGCCTCCATCACCAGAATACTTCCCGGTACTAATATACTGTGCTAAGCTGAAGGGTATCAGTGTTTATCTTGTCCGCCCTCTTGTAACCCACCATGATGAAAGAATAGCGGAAATCATTTCCAACAAATATCTACGCAAAGAACTCGGCCTAAAGGATGGCGACCAAGTAGTACTAGAAATTAACAATTGCTACGATCATGATAGTTGCTCTGGCAGTCTATAAGGACATATACGCTGGAAGATACAATACTTGCATTCCCACTGCCATCTCGGATGTACATTATCGTATACTAGTTCCCTAAGCATTGACTCAACATCAATAGCTGTTCTATCAATACTGAACTCGAGAAGTCTATCAGGAGTAATATAGATCAAGATACCCTTATCTAGATCGAGCATGTTTAAATAGATCTGTAGCTGGAGTATATGGTGTTCTCTGGGAAGATTATGGTTTCCTCTGCCACTTTTTATTTCAACTGCTATACCTTCTTCCTCACTATATGCGTCAATCCTGCCTTTAAGAATATATTTTTCATCATCTATAGTATAGGTCTTCTCAACGGGCTTTTCCACAACATATCCCTTATCGCTGAGATACGCTTCTAATCCCTTGTGTATTAACTCCCCAAATACTGTTATGGGTTCAAAATGAATTGTAAGCTCTGGGAAACTACGTCGTAACAAGTACTTGTGGGAACACGAGATTAAATCGGTAACATATACTACACGTGGATCCCTGAGCTCCTCAAGCCGTTCCATTTGCTCCTTAATTCTGTCCCTATATATTACTGATATGATCTTGTGACTGGGGCCTATTGAATAGTCCATTTTTGTCCACCGGGTAGAGGAAGCACGTATTTCTTCAGTGTTTCTATAACATATTCTCCTCTTACCAAATGTTTCCTAATAAAACATATTAAACGAGAAGTAGGGGGAGTTATCGGAGAGGGTGGATCGGATAATTCATAGAAGCCTGCCTGGACAGCATCGCTTCCTGGAACAACCTTGGTTGTGAGTGGCTCTACTAGGAGGTCTATTAGGACAAAATGCTCGTCACAACCGGGGTAATCATTAGGGGTTATCTCGTCAACCCATATGACACCTAGTGGAATGCCCCTAATACTTGTCTCTTCTTCAAGCTCTCTGAGACAGGCCTCAATAATATGTTCTCCGTATTCGAGATGCCCACCTGGCACAGCCCAATAACCTTCGCCAGGGGGATGACCCCGTTTCACCAGAAGGATCCTGTTATTCTTATCTATCACAACGGCGCCTATTCCAATGCTTAAAACCCTACCCACAACCACCACCTTTCTCCATACATAGTTCTAAGTATGTTTTGTGTACAGGTTCTAGACAATTACATAGAGATTTTCGTATTTCATCGATCTTACTACGTTCTTTACATTCGATCTCTAAAAACATGCCCAGCCCACTTACATGGTCAATTAGGATCTCGCATTCATCGTAGCTATATACAAATCGCTTCTTGGCAATAGTTGCCACTTTCACAAATCCTAGTTTCTCAAGTATTCTCCGGAATTTCTCAGGGTCTGGCAGTTCTGTCTCTATTTCTTCACGTATCTTAACCTCACCGATCATCTGTCTAGGCCCCTTATACGTTAAAACCCATTTCTCAAGGCCACCACTCATCATACGTCTAATGCGCAGAGCTTCATCTGTTTCTGAAAAATCCCTGCAGGGGTGCTGGAAATAAGTGTC
>JALSQP010000072.1 GCA_026985375.1 Desulfurococcales archaeon
TGGACGATGTGCTCCTCGTAGGATACGATCTCTATACTTGTACACCCTTAATTGTTAAGGCGGATAGGATCAGTAGGCATGTTGCTCCGAGAAAACTTGTAAGATTAAAGTTCAGTAATGGGCGCGAAATAGTGGTTACTCCTGAGCATCCTGTAGTTGTATTCTCGGACGGACGTATTACTGTATTGCCTGCCGAGAAAGTAGAGCCCAACATGATTGTTCTTGGCGTCAAAAGATATCCCGTTCTTGCAGGATATGCCGTACGAATCAAAGGACTTGTAGAGAGATACGGGTTAGAAGGAGCATCCCTGCTAATTTACAGGGCCTTGCTGGGTGAGCTCACCCCAGAGGATATCGAAAAGCTGAAGGATCTAGATGTACTAAATAAAGATAATTTGCTTAGGAACGATTTCCTAAATGAACTGATAACATCAGAGGAAATAATATACAGAGTTATTACACTGCTCTTCTCCAGAAGAGCAAATATTAATGGTTGCCTCGTCTCACTACGAATAAACCGTAGTTCGGCCTTAGTAATCCAGGAAATCCTGTGGAGACTGGGCATAAATAGTTTCATAGCCAAAAGAGAACTAATTATATCAGGACCAAAAAGTCTCGAGAAACTAGCACATTATATCATTGACGAGGAAACCCGTTCACGTATACTAGAATCGAGCAAAATGTTAGATGGATATCCTGATTCGTGGTTAGAAATAGTATACGCGGTTGCTGGCGGACTAAAAGAACTTGTAAGTCATGATGTATTCGAGAGAATTATTGTGGGCGATATATCGGAAATTATGCTAGAAACAGTAATATCCAGTATACTTAATGACCTTACCAAGACAATGGGAGATATAAGGAGCCATTGTGTCTCGGAAGAAAACTGTATGCTTCTCCTAACACTCACCGCTGGCCAGGATATCAGAAGGTTCTTCACAAAGATAAGTGATTCTCTCAACAAGCTTAAAGAATTATTGCTCGATATCGAGGAGAGGCTCGGAGAATTCAGCATACCAAGGGTAGTAGTTGGTAAGGAAATAATGGAGAACAATGACGTCGAGTGGGTATATGACGTGACTATTGAGCCGTACCACTTATTTGTCTCTCACGGCCTTGTCTTGCATAACACGATCAGTATTGCTAAGGCAGGAATAGTTGCTAGGCTAAATGCACGGGCCTCAGTTCTTGCGGCTGGTAATCCGAAGTTCGGAAGATATGATCCAAAGCAGTCTATAGGTCAAAACATTGATCTGCCACCGCCGATTCTCTCAAGATTTGATCTTATATTTATTATACAGGATATACCTCATGAGAAGCGGGACAGAATGCTGGCACGCCACATATTATCAGTCCACGGCAACGTGGAGAAAGCTAAGCCAATGATAGAGCCTCAGCTACTGAAAAAGTATATCAGCTATGCGAGGAGATATATTAGGCCTCAGCTAACCCAAGAGGCTGTGCATCTTCTCGAAGAGTTCTTTGTATCGATGAGACGTGCTAGTGGTGTTTCAGAAGAAGCTCCAATAGCTATCACTGCGAGACAGTTAGAAGCACTTGTCAGGTTGAGCGAGGCTCATGCGAAAATGGCGCTTAAAAACAAGGTAACAATAGAGGATGCTGAAGAAGCTGTGAGGCTCATGTACTATAGTCTACAAAGAGCAGGCATAGATGTAGAGACAGGCAGGATAGACATAGACACAATCATGGTTGGAACACCACGTAGTAAGCAGGAACGTATGAAAGCCTTCATACGATTTATTGACGAGATATTTGAAGAAACAGATGAGATCGAGTACAAGGAACTCGTAAGAAAAGCGATGGACAAAGGATTTGCAAGAGACTTCACAAACGAAATGCTCAGAAAACTCAAACGGGAGGGCACGATATATGAGCCGAAGCCTGGAGTGATCGCAAAGATAAAATGACTCTTTTTACCTCTATTAGCCTCAGTGGGGCGAAAGATTTTTTCCTCACGAATCAGGGCTGGAACGCCTCTTCATCGGCCACATAAGATTAAAAATCCCCCTACTCATAAACCTTACCAGAACTGTAGAGATAATAAAATTAAGGAGATGATACGGGAATGCAGGAAGCTCCTCGGTACGTGATCAGGATAGGTGACAAGGAAATAGAGATCAATCTTGAAACACTCAATATAATCAGAGAGTATCTTCACCGTCCAATGGGACTCGACGAGCTAGCCGAGAAACTAGGCCTTGAAGGCTGGGATGAAGCCTATGAACTCATAAAGAAGATACCTGCATGGATCATATGGACCCCACCGACACTTTGGAGATACAGGGCCGGTTGGATAGAGAGAAGAGAGAAAGAGGCAGGTTCAGCCTAAAACAAGAAATAAAAAATTCGTTTTATTTAACACAAATAACTCTCTTATCATCTAATAGAATATCAACCAATAAACAGTAGGTTTACTCTTCAACAAGCCAGATTACATCATCATTCATCATAATAAAAAGTAAAAAGATAATGTGTTTACTCGCAGAACTCTTTGCCGTGAACTATTAGATCCAGTAGTTGCTTGACCCACTTGGGTCCGACAAACTTGTAGTACCTGAACTTCCCCGCCACTCTAACCTGCGCCAGACCACGCTCTCTCAGCAATGATAGGTGGTGGGATATCAGGCTCTGCTCTTTGCCAGTGATCTTCGTCAACATACATACTGGTAATTCCTGCTGGCTTATCAATGCTAGGATCTTTAGCCTCAACGGGTTGGCTAGAACCTCAATAATGTCAAGATACTTCTTTAGTTCCTCATCGCTTGGTACCTTGATCTCCTGGTCTAACTTGTCCTGATAGAACTTCTCGAGCTCATCAAAACACTTCATGTTCTTCACGAGCTCTAATAGTTCTTTGATCTTTACCATGCCTTGTTCACCCACGGGTTCTTTATTCAACATATATAACTATATGCATATAGTATTTCAACGTTATTAAACGTATCTCTGAATATATCTTTAGACTAGTTATTTCTACCTACTTAAATGATCCCATGAAAGGATAAATGTTACTCTCCTAATACAATCTTCCCCCCGAGAGGAAATTAGGAAATAGTGGGGCCGCCGGGATTTGAACCCGGGATCACCGGCGCTCTGTGACACCAGGCTTGGCTAGGCGGGGTGTCCCCCCAGGCCGGCATCCTAGCCAAGCTAGACTACGGCCCCTTAACGCCCGTGAATTATTATAAACATGGATAAGGGGTTTATTAGGTATTGGGTGGTTGTCCATGTCCGTCCGTTAGTTTAACTGCTACTTGGAATACTTATGACTGGTGGGCACAGGCCGTCCCACTATTTCTCTGTCTCCTCCTCGCCTACGGCTCCAGATCCGTAGCTTAAGAGCTAGAACCCTCGGCAAAGAAGAGGACTGCCCTCTCTCTTAGCCTAATGCTCATCCGCCCTCCAATGAATAATGACCGTTTATCTCTAGAGGATAGATTATGATAGTTTGGGATGAACTTGAGCGCCCTCCAGGGACTTCCGCCTTATCCATAACACTTTTGATAGAGTTGTGGGACCATGGGTGGCCATCGCCCATAACGTCATGGCGGATCCATCTAGGTTTGAGAACCCGCCTAGGCTTGTAGAAATACTCCCACCACCTAGGCGGATTTAAACCCATACTAAATCGCTCCAATAAAAATTTCTTCCACGTCCTAACATATAGGCATGTATTCCGGCACTCAGAATTATGCATATCTATTAGCTAAAGAAATCAAAGTGCTATCAATAATTGTACAGTTTGGTCTTGAATAACTTAAGATTGAAAGTGTTGGAGTGGGGTCTCTGTATATATGTTTTTTCTCTCGTAGTACTTGTAATACTCATTTAAATAGGATTATACATTTTGATAATACCCACAGTAATACCACTCCATGATACTTTAAAATATTTGATTAAGGTATTACTAGGAGGCTTATCTAAGTACGGTAATACCGCTATAAACACATACTCGGTGACTATGTATGCCAGTCAAATATGTGTGTCGCCATTGTGGATATGTTTTGTGGGAATTTAACAAAGTGGGGCAAGACTATTTTGGCTTGCCCAGTCCTAGCGAAGTAATAAATGCGCATGGCGGTATATGTCCGAGATGCAAACATGATCTACGTAGACCGAGTCTAAAAGACATCAAAATAAGCATAGCGCGGAGAGGAAAGCCCTCAATACTAGACAGTGCAATCCACAACCATATACTGGGTACTGGGCAGGAAGCCCTTCTTATAACTCCCTATAAACCCGTTGGAATAGCTTGATAAGCCATAGATATACAGGTGTGGGGGAGTACTTGTACTTCCGCAACTGATCAATAACATTTTTCCTGTTTATTCCTAATAGTCTCCGTATGTATTCACTATATTTGGAACGTATAAACAGGTATGATGCCACCATTGTCAGATTATGCGGTATTTTCCTAATTCTAGCGCTTTCCCAGTCTAGATAAACTGGTAAATTATTTTGTGTCACAATAATGTGTCCGTATGGTCTGTTTAGCTCGGCATGATCTATTCCGAGAAGGTCGAAAAAATATGAAGCGCTTAATACTTTTGTTAATGTTTTGAACAAGCGCTTGATATTATTTGTGGTCACGGTTTGTTCAATGAATTTTTCCAGACTAATACCTCTAATATATTCCATTCCTATAAAATCCGTTGACCAGAAATAAAGTACAGGCGTGTAACTGGTTGATGATAGGTAATCTAACATAATTCCTTCATACTCAAGACTTTTCCTTCTACTGTCAAGTCGTCTTATCTTGAGAGCTACAGGTTTCCTTATTTGTTCTAGGCATGCTAGAACCACTATTGATGAATAACCTTTTCCGATAATCCTCATGTTCTTCTCAATAAGTGTCTCACCATGGTTGAGAAAACCTATAACACCGTGTTTTTGTATCTCGTTTATCCGTTTGATAAGTACTTCGCATCTATCCTCGGGATAACATAGTATTCTCTTGACATACGGGTCCGAAGGATCTATTCTATGCAATAATCCATCCAATAAGGCCTTTTCCTTACAAACGATGCTAGCCAATATAATGCATCCTCCCTTAACTCGCCGATATACTCGTTCAAAAACTCTACCCGGGGATGTAATCCTCTGAAATGAGGTGTTACAATATACTCCCTAGCACGTTCTGTAAGTAGTTTTTTCGCATCCGAGTACCTCCGCGTAGATAGGGACATTAGTTCTCCCTTCTCATTGATCCATGGACCAAAACTATTTCTGAGAACATGAGATCTGATGAAGCTATGTACCCGTTCCAAACTGTATGGTGATGGCCCAAAATACAATCTCGGATATGGTTTAGAACACTCATCTGTTTCAATAGCTATGATTGCAAGCTCTTTTTCGTCAGTCCACACACTTTGATCGATCGGTATGAAATCGAAGTTCTTAAGCATCTTTGATGCTCTATCAGCTATTCTATGAAGCTCCCCCCATAGCACATCAGGGGGCAATTGTTCTTTCACCGGAAGAATAATGAGAATAATGCATCTTCTTCTTATCTGCTCACGTAATAAATCCTTATCAACTCCTCCCTTATCCGGCGGGAAGAAATACTCCATCCTTGGAATCGCAAGGTAGCAGTAGCTGGCAATTTTCATAGTAATGACACTTTTTAACGAAACAGCAGCAGCAACGTTCCGCCTTGGATCAACGGGATCAGGTACGTACATTGGACAGCTGGGATACCTTTTAACAAGATTATCAAAAACCTCGTCGAAGTCTATGTTGTCTTCCAATATATTTATCTTAACAGGGAGTTTCCAGTGCTTGGCTTCCTTCAATAGGTCTCTGAAGCCATCATAGGCTATTATGAGAAGCTCGCATAGGTAGCCAGAGAAACCCCTTGTTTTTATCTCTGCACCATATATTCCCAAACTCTTCAAGAATTTCTTCAACAGTCTGACATGGTCTTTTAGTTCATCCCTAAGGTGCTCTCTAACGTATCTTGTATGAAATGGTGTCCTATCTACAGCTGTCCTTATTTCTGAGGGATCGTCTAGTTTGAAAGCTGGAACAAGATCTACTTCAACACCATCAATTATAACCCTAACATAGGGGTGTTCCGCATATCTTATCGTGTATTTGTCGAATTTTTCCGCGGCCTCAAGCAGTATTTTGAAACCTTTTCCTTTAAGTTCATCAAGACTCCAAGTCTTAGGGAAGAGAACGAAAACATCCATATCTCTTTCTCCGCTTAGCCATGTATCATGTGCAACACTTCCCTGTAGTGTGATCTCGGCCTCAACATTGTATTTGTCAAGAATGGAAGAGATTGTTCTTCTTATTTTATTGAAAACTCTTTTCATTAAATCGTATTCGGAGTCCTTAGGCTTGATCTGGTCCAAAATTTTTTTCTCAATACATGTTAGTGGTTCAGTCAATTGTCCGGACCTTACATACATCATTATATATTGGTCCTTGAGGCGTCAATATGCTTCTCTTTAATACTACCTCGTTTACCATGAATTCCCCGAAATCTTGATCTGCTATAGAGTCGATGATCTTAATTAGTGATTGTATGTTTCTGCCGCTACGTAAACGGGCAAGAGTTATGTGTGGTATGAACTTCTCCCTCTGAGGAGGAATATGTAGTCTTCTCAATATCTTCTCTACATCGTCATGTAATCTGGAGAGCTCCTCTACCCCTTTATCAACTCCTGCCCATATTACGCGTGGCCTATGAATGGTCGGAAATACGCCGATACCCTTAACCCGTATCTTGAAGGGAGAGAATTTGAGCTCTTTCATATAATCACATATCTCGTAGACCAGGCTTGAGGGTATCTCACCTATGAAGCGTAAAGTTATATGCATGTTCTCGCGAGACACAGGTTTGAGATCTGCCTTGGACTTCAATAGCAGGTCGCGTGCCCTAACAAGTTTCTCGAGAACATCATCGTTAGTAATATCGACCGCGATAAATACTCTCATGTAATCTCTCGGCAAAACTATCACCCTATCCTTCACTTAGACCTTAATACTGGCGGGAAACATTAAATTGGTTTCTCAAAAATCCTTGATTAGGGCTGTGGAATGAACAGTATGTCGCGCAAAAAACTGAGGTTTCTCCTAGTTACAGGTATGCCCGGCGCTGGCAAGAGCATTGTGACCAACATGGCTAGAGAGATGGGCATACCAGTGTATTGTATGGGCGACGTCATAAGAGAGGAAACAATCAAGAAATACGGTAGTATAACGCCGGAAAACATGAGGAGAACTGCTCAAGAAATACGCGAGAAATACGGTGGTGATATTGTTGCTAGGAAGACGTTAGAGATGATTAAAGAAGAACAAGGTATAGTCATCATTGATGGGGTCAGAAGCCTTACAGAAGTAAACATATTCAAAACCGCTGGAGAATCAGTCGAAATAATAGCTGTTCACGCATCGCCAAAGACTAGATTCAAGAGAATCACAGAGAGACAGCGGCCTGGGGATCCGAAGACTTGGGAAGACTTCGTAAAACGAGATATGACGGAGCTCAGTTTCGGAATAGGTAATGTTATTGCTTTGGCAGACTACATGATCGTAAACGAGGAGTCGATCGAGGAGATAAAGAAACAGGTAGCAAGAGTATTAGAAAAGGTGCTTGGAGTTGATAAGGATATACGTTGAGGCGCCTCTCTATCCAACGGAAAATCCCGAGAAGGTCAAAAAAGCTATAAAGACCTTCTACAAGGGACGAGTAGCCGAACGTGAAGGCCCTGGATATAAGATAATATACGGTGAGTCTGCAGAGCTTTCATCCATTAAGCCTCTCTACGAAGCTATAAGGGCTTCACAGATTATTTCTGCGGTGAGATCATATCTTTATCGTAGGAAGCGTGGTAATAGAGTAGAGCTCTTGTTCCATAAGCAAGCCGCCTACATGGGTAAGATTTCATTGTTAGATAATGAGCGTGAATCTCCTCTGGGTGCTGTAAGGATAGTTATAGAGGCCGATGATATTAGGAGCATTATAGACTGGCTCGCCCCTAGGCTATAAGTATACAACCATTCCATCCTCGGCGACAATAACGTTGCTGAATATTCTTGAGGCATCCCTATATAGCTCTAAGGGATCATCATACCTTGCACTAATATGTGTTAGCACAAGTAGCTTTGCTTTAGCATTCATTGCTACCATAGCTGCATCTAGTGCTGTTGAATGGCCTTGAGCATGGGCTTCCCTGGCCATGTTACTGGTGAATGTTGATTCATGAATTAATACGTCGGCATTTCTCGAGTTATCTATTATCGAGTGACATGGTCTTGTGTCACCAGTATAAGTGATCCTCTTATTATTCTTTATATTAATAACATAGCCATAGGATGAAGGGATATGGTCAACTAAAAATGATGATACAGTGATCTTATCATCTCTGTAGACTATTCCTTCATGTAATGGTTCAAAATATAGTGGAAAGTCTATGTTTAGTAAGCCTGAAGAAGCGTAAGCGTTCAATATGTTTGATAGTTTTCCGGGCCCTATTATTAGGAGTTCTCTTTCTCGGCTCATTAGATGCATTGTCTGTAGGAGACCAAATATTCCGAGATAATGATCGCCGTGAAGATGAGTTATGAATATAGTCTTTATCTTAACAGGGCTCAGTCCCATTTTTAGCATAGTTTCCTGGCACCCCTCTCCCATATCAAAGACGTATAAATTTGAATCTACTTTGATACAGATGCAGGGAAGCATTCTTTTCATGGGGATCGCGGCGCCCGTCCCTAGCATGAATATTTTTGTATTCATGGCTTTTCAACTACATAAATTGTTCTTGTGAGCCCACCGTGTACATACATGTATATCTTATCACGGAGTATTAGGCCGTAACTGCATAGTGCTTCATCGATATGTTCATTGAAGTATGTTGGCGACATAAACACTAGGTAACCCCCCTTATTAAGCCATTCCGATGCTTTCTCTATGAAACGCTTATATATAGTAAATGATTCTTCCCCGTGAGTACTTGCGGCTCTACCATATGGTGGATCAGTTGCTATACCATCAATATTCTGTAATTCAAGCTCTGTAGAGTCAGCGAGAAGAAGTGGTGCTAGTACATGATAGTACTTAAGGTTAGTTATACATCCATGTGAAATCTTCCAGTCAAGCTCTGCACCTATACTTTTCAAACCCATATGGTGTGCTTCAAGGAGAATGCTTCCTGTCCCAGCGAACGGGTCGAGGATTGTTTCGCCCTCCTTAAGCCTTGTAAGGTTGATCAAAGCCCTAGAAAGCTTGACAGGTAAGGCTATGCTTCTGAAAAACGGTCTTTTTGACGGAGCACGATAC
>JALSQP010000073.1 GCA_026985375.1 Desulfurococcales archaeon
TTAGAACTAGATTATTCGCGATATAGGATAAAATTATTCGTCGGCTCCTTCTATCAAGTATGATGTCGATCTTCCTTACGATCATATCCCTCAGATAATCTTGGCTGATACCGATAAATGATGATAACCGGATGTATTTTATAGTATACCTGCCTGCCTCAATAGGATTTTGATCAATAAAAATATCCTTGGCGGGATCACTTAGATCTCCGATTGCAATTAATTGTCCAGCCTCTTTAATGTATCCAGCCCTTGCAACTACTTTCTCAAAAACATGGTCATCTATATCGATTATGCATAAGGAAGAAATGCATGATTCCGGATCGATTGCTTGGCCGGTATATGTCTCGAGGAGAGCGGACAATTCCTTAAAAGATAAAACCAGATTAGTCGCATCGAGTCTGAATATGTATTTCATATTCTCCACATCTGATTATAGATTAGCTGACTAAGGTATCAATAACTTCTTTAAGTCTAGGGAACACGTCCACGTAACGGATAAAGTTGTCATTAATTTTCTGAGCAAGAGTATTAGCAGCTATTATCATTTCGGCACCACTTCTTTTGATCTTATTTAGAGCGTCACCGATTAGAAGAGTGTGTGACGCGGCAACGTAGACTTTTCTAGCGCCTTGTTCTAGCACTATTTTCGAGGCTTTGGCTATTGTTCCACCCGTACTGATGATATCGTCAACTATGATTACGTCTCGATCCTTGGCGCTTAACCTCTTGGGCTTAATAGTTATCTCTCCTGTTATACGATCCCGGTGTTTCTCGAGATAATCGTACTCAAGGCCAAGCTTCTCGGCCGCGTAACGGGCTCTCCCAACAGCACCTTTATCAGGTGCGAGGACGAGTGGATTGTTCATCGATTTAAGTGCTTCTCCTACGAGGAGATCACTAATAAGAACGTTGACTGTATTACCTCTAAAATGCTCTAAAAGGTGTGGGGCATGTATATCGACAACAACTAATGTATCCGCATCTGTTAATGATAAAGACCTGACTATTACCTCACCGCTTATGGCTTCACCGGAGAGGAACTCTTTGTCTTGTCTTGCATAGGCTAGGTAAGGTACACATAATATTATCCTTTTAGGATTGCATCTCTTCACTGCATTCAAAAGGAACAATGTTTCGATGAACATATCGTTCTGGCATGGATACATTGTATTCAATAATATTGCTATTGAGCCCGAAATGATGGTTGGCTTCTCTAATCTTACATAGATCTCTCCATCGGGAAAACGCTTATACGCCAAGCCTATGTGAGAAGCGCCTAGCAGATCCGCGAGTTCCTTAGCTTCATCAGTATAGTTATGGCCACCTACAACAACTATTTTGCTCGACATATGTGATCCCTACAATATTGCTCGCTGAACTACATGTTTAGAGATAATAATATGTGTATCTAAAGATTTCCTAATAGAAGTGGAGGGAAAAATATTATGTCTATTATTGATAGACCCGGCACTAGGCTGGCAAGGCTTTGGGAAAGCTTAGAGGATAAAAAAGTTAGATGTAATCTTTGTCATAGGAAGTGTATAATTGTTAATCACGCTTATGGAGCATGTGGTGTCAGATATAATCATGAGGGGAAACTATACACGCTTGTATACGGATTACTGACTGCCGCTAACCCGGATCCTATAGAGAAGAAACCATTAATGCATTTCAACCCGGGAGCCTATGTGTTCTCGATCTCTACGGCGGGATGTAATTTCTTTTGTAAGTTCTGCCAGAACTGGATATTGAGTCAGACGAGAAGGGAGAGATTATTCGGTGAGCTATTCACGCCAGAAGAAGTTGTTCGTCAGTCAATAATCCATGGATGCCAAGGCATAAGCTACACATACAACGAGCCAACAATATTTTACGAGTTCATGTATGATGTTGCCAGGCTTGCTAAAAAGAAAGGGCTATTCAATACTATGGTTACAAACGGATACATGACGCCGGAAGCCATTGACGAGATAGGACCCTATATGGATGCAGCAACGGTAGATTTCAAGGGAGCAGGTAACAAGGAGTTTTACAAGAAATTCATAGGTGTTCTAGACCCAGAGCCTATATTTGAATCCATACTTGCCATGAAGGAGAAAAGGTGGTGGATAGAGATAACAAACCTAGTGGTGCCAGAGTACGGTGACAAAGAAGAGGATATGCGGAGGCTTTCACGATGGATCGTTGAAAACCTCGGCCCTGAAACTCCGTTCCACATACTGAGGTTTCATCCACAATATGGGCTTTCAAACCTCTATCCTACACCTATCGAAACGCTTGAAAAGCTAGCGAAAATAGCGGTGAAGGAAGGACTAAAACATGTCTATCTAGGAAATGTATGGGGGCATGAGCTCGAAAACACATACTGCCCTAACTGTGGGGCACTAGTGGTAAAACGACGAGGCTTCTATATTCTCGAATGGAATTTAACAGAGGACTTCAGATGCAAGAAATGCGGGTATAGGCTCAATTTCAGAGGACGTTTCTGGGGAACACATAAAGGGTTCTTCTTCATCTAATATCTGACACTATATAATTGTGTGGAGGGAAATACATGCCTTACTTTATAATCGTACTTGGCACTGCTGGAAGTGGCAAGACAACGTTGTCTGCTTCTCTTCAAGAATATCTTTCATCACACTCTCTGGATTCAGTCATAGTAAATCTTGATCCTGCTGTTGAAAATCTGCCTTACAAGCCAGCCATAGATGTGAGAGAATATGTTGATGCACATGACCTGATGAAAAAATATGGTCTAGGCCCTAACGGAGCTCTTGTCGCGGCTGCTGACATGCTGGCTTTGAAAGCGGAAGAAATAAGTGAGGAGATATGGTCGCTTAAAACAAACTACATAATACTTGATACTCCTGGCCAGATGGAGATTTTCGCGTTTAGGGAATCGGGCCCCATAGTTCTAAATACAATTGTTTCGACGGCGGCGAAAGCTGTATCGCTGTTTCTTATAGACACATTATATGCTGCGAGCCCTTCTAACTTCCTTTCAGCATTGCTGTTAGCCGCTAGTGCGCAGATTAGAATAGGTTTTCCTCAAGTTCTCGTCCTTACGAAAACAGATCTCGCCGAGGACTGGATGTTAGAAGAGATGAATAAGTATATGGAGGAACCAGAGTATCTTGCCCTTGCCGTTATGAGAGAGAAGAAGGGCAGGATCCTATGGGATGCTGAAGATGTACAGGTAATAACTGAAAAAACACTGACGCATGACACTGTATTTATATCATCTACCAATATGAGCGGGATGGATGATCTCTATGCGGTTATTCAGAGAGTTGTAGCTGGCGGAGAAGAC
>JALSQP010000074.1 GCA_026985375.1 Desulfurococcales archaeon
CGAGGTATGATGAAATGGTATTGGAGGGTGTACGGAAAGCACTAGCATCTTTTCTAAGAGGAAAAGGCGACTATGAGAAAGCTGTCAAGGAGTTCATCAAAGAGCTACAGAAGGAGCTCATCCGCGCCGACGTTAACATAAGGATTGTCGCGGAGCTTACAAGGAAGATCAGGGAGAGAGCCCTAAAAGAAGAGCCTCCACCAGGTATTACAAGGCGTGAATGGTTCGTAACGATAGTGTATGAAGAACTAACAAAGCTCTTCGGAGGAGAAAAGAGGCCTCAAGTCAAACCTAAGAAAAAACCATGGGTAATACTTCTAATCGGACTGCAGGGTAGCGGAAAAACAACGACGGCCGGAAAACTTGCATATTACTATAAGCTAGATGGGTACAGGGTCGGACTAGTAGCAGCCGATACATATAGGCCCGCTGCATATGAGCAGTTAAAACAACTTGCCGAAGAAGCAGGTGTCCCAATATATGGTGAGCCCGGAAACAAGAATGCAGTAGCAATCGCGAGGAATGGTGTTAAGTACTTCGTGGACAAAGGCTTCGATATAATCATTGTCGACACAGCTGGCAGGCATCACCGCGAAGAAGACCTACTCGCAGAGATGAACCAGATCAGTAAGACCATAAATCCTGACGAGGTTGTACTAGTGATAGATGCAGCAATAGGCCAACAAGCATACAATATAGCCAAAAGATTCCACGAAGCAACACCTATAGGCTCAATCATTATAACTAAGTTGGACGGCACAGCTAAGGGCGGTGGAGCCTTATCAGCAGTAGCAGTAACCGGGGCAACAATAAAGTTCATAGGTACTGGCGAGAAACTCGACGAGCTAGAAATCTTTAAACCACCGAAATTTGTTGCACGCATCTTAGGAATGGGTGATCTTGAGGCTCTTGTTGAGAGAGTGAAAAGGGTACAGGTAGAATTTACTGAGAAGGATATCGAGGACTTTGTATCAGGAAAACTTAATATGAGGATAATCTATAAACAACTTATTAGTCTAAGAAAAATGGGTCCATTAAGCAAAATACTTCAGATGATCCCTGGACTAAGTATGAAGCTCCCACTAGAGCTTGAAGCCGGTAAAGCCGAGGAAAGAATAAAGAAATGGATCGCGATAATTAACTCCATGACCTATGAGGAGCTGAATAAGCCCGAGATAATAGATAGGAGACGAATAAGGAGAATAGCCCTCGGAGCCGGCGTTAGGCCAGAAGATGTTAAGGAGTTATTGAAACAATATCAGGCTATGAAAAGACTTGCAAAACAATTGAGAAAGAGAAAGAACATTCTCGAGAGACTACAGTTGGGCTTTAAACCTTGACATTACCCAAGATCTTAACACCATATTCTCCCCGAAGAATATTTGTGTTCGAAACACGCGATCCATGCGAAGAAATCAACAGGTTAAAAACCCTCGTACTCTACGCATTAACCGTAAGCTATGGCATCAGAATAGATACTCTTGTCATACTACACTCAACGCACACATCAATACTCCTAAATGGATATGGTCTCAGACACTTCCATCCACAAGACAAGAGCCTAACTCATTTCTTTAAATCTATTCTATGTAAAAACAAGCTATATCCCGGAGTACATCTTTTACCGCCCAGCATAATAACTGAATTTATGGATAGGGCCGAGCTCTTAATAGTGCCAAAAAACCTGAGAACTACCAATATGCATAGTAGTGTCTTGCTCACCAGACTAGTTTCGATCCCTCCATCAACAATAGCTATTAATACATTGGATACGCACACCAGTATTAAGAATTCTTTTGTCTTTGAATTACCAGTATCTGCCGATCAACTATATTTCACAATAGCTTCAAATTATATTCTAGACCTAGCTTATGGTAGCTGGATTAGGAGGAGAGGAAAAATTGAGTGGAGAGAGCCTTTACGATATCATATTAACGGCGCAGAAAATTCTTGAGCAATACCCACTATGCGATCATTGTCTCGGAAGACAGTTCGCTAAGAAAGGAATGGAGATGACGAACAAGGAGCGGGGCCATGCCATAAAGGTATTCCTTAACATGAAGCTATACGATGATTATCACAACGGTAAGATAAACAGGGAATATCTACGAAGTCTTGCAACCAATTCAGGCAAACCCGTAAGCTCGCTCTATGAAAAACTCTTCGGCGAAAAAATAGCTGAGGCACCATGTTATATCTGTGGTGGAAAAATCAACGAGAAACTCTACGATGAACTAGCTATGAAAGCCACCGCCCTCCTCAAAAAAGTCAATGTTTACAAATTCCTCGTCGGTGTAAGTGTGCCCCAAGACATTGTTTTGCGCGAAATAGAAGTGTCCAGCTTCAGCGGCCTCGAGTACTCGGAATCAATAAAGAACGAAATCAAGAGGGAAGTTGGGAAAAGAATAATGCATTACGGCCTAGAGCCCGACTTCGATAAACCCGAAGCAGTAGTTATAATAGACTATGAAACACTGGGTCTAAGACTTGAGATCAATCCATTGCTTTTTGAGGGAAAATACTGGAAGCGTGGGCGAAACATATCACATACTATATGGACGACGCGCGATAGCGTAAAGCTATATCCATACAGCCTTCAAGAATTCTTCAATGACAGGCTAAAAGAGATCTTTGACGCTGAAGAAGTAGTTATTCATGCAAGTGGTAGAGAAGATGTTGATGCCAGAATGCTAGGAACAGGTAGACCTCTCGTCATAGAAATAAAGAATCCCCGGTTTAGGTATGTTGATTTAGATTTATTGAACGAGCTACTAAAAGGAACACTCATCGAGGCAGTAATCCATGGCGAATCATCGAGGTCTAGAATAGCGTATTTGAAGGGAGAAGCGTCTAAGAAGAAAAAACTCTACAAAGTACTGATCATGACCGAGAATCCTATTAATAGACAGGAACTCGACGAGATAGAGAAGTATTTTACCAATAGAGAGATAAAACAACTAACTCCCCTCAGAATACTTCGTAGGAAAAAGGAGCACTTGCGGAGAAGAAAGGTATATTTCGTGAAAACCAGACAACTAGTTGATAATATGTTTGAAGCCCTCATATATTGCGACGGCGGGCTATACGTGAAGGAACTTGTACATGGAGATCAAGGCAGAACGACTCCTAGTATTTCTGACGTCTTAGGTGTGCAGGCATATCCTCTTGAACTCGATGTGCTAGTCGTAGAGCAAGAATGA
>JALSQP010000075.1 GCA_026985375.1 Desulfurococcales archaeon
TTTTCTCCAGTATCGGCTTGATGTACTCGTAAGTCTTCTGGTTCATTCCTAAGTCCATGAAGGCTATGGTGTGAACATTTCGGATCTTGGAGATCTTCTTGAAGGCCTTTATGAGTAGATAAGGCTCAGTAAACATTATCTTGGACGGCTTATACCCCCTATAATGTATGTATACAATGGCTGACCCCACTCCATCCATATCAGTATGTGTTACAACCATGTAGTCATCCATATCAATCGTGCCCCAACCAGTATTGTCTAGTCGAATCATTTTATCTAGCTTAATAAGGAATTATAAAGTA
Organism: Desulfurococcales archaeon; assembly: GCA_026985375.1. Taxonomy (GTDB): domain Archaea; phylum Thermoproteota; class Thermoprotei_A; order Sulfolobales; family Desulfurococcaceae; genus JAADCY01. The sequence goes on from JALSQP010000075.1 coordinate 303, forward strand.
AGTGATAACCTGTAATAGGTCAGTGGCGTGAAGACAGGGTTGCCTGGCATACCAAGGGACCTATGTCTAAGGTGCAAGGGATACCGTAATCTCTGTGGGCTTGGATATTGTCCACTCCTACGTGGATTCCGTGGCAAGGTCAAAATGATATCGAGGATCAATGACACACGAGTCGATGGGGCTACACCACCTTCTGCCCTAGTAGGCGAGTACGGGTACCCATACGTCAACGTGTACATAGGCCTCCCTCCGAGCGTCCACGGTGATGAGGCTAAGAAATACGATGATCCCTCCTCGTGGTTCCTCAGACTAGGCCTAGGAGATATAATAGAGCTACGGTCACAGCTGATGTATGCTAAAAAGAAAGCGAAAGTGAATGATCCGTGGATGTTGTATGAGGAAGAAATAGGATTAGCGGCTCTATCGAGAAAACCAGTTGATGCAGAGGCGGAGCTATCAAGTATACCTAGACCTAAGCTAAGACTTGATCCTCTTCTCCCACCAATAGGTCCCACGATATCAGCCAGAAGAATAAGGGTGGCAGGAAATCCGTCTCTTCACCCGGTTCTCGAGAAGCTGATATGGGATGATGTTAAAGCAGAGGAGGCCGTATGGATTCTACACCGTGAAGGTCTTGACCACTACGAGATAGTCAGAGCCCTATCATTAGGTTTCATAGGAAGGATTAAGCGGAGAAAACTGGTTCCCACAAGATGGAGTATAACAGCGATCGACAGTATTTTAGCCAAAATGTATCTAAAAACCATACACTTGTCAAGACCGATAAGCGATATACTAGTCTACCACGCCGAATATCTCTACAACAAGTATACCATAATACTTTATCCGGGAAGATACAGTTCTGAATGGATAGAGGTATGGATGCCCAATAGCCTCTGGAACCCCCATGCTGAACCCTCAATGCTCATCATACGCGACGACTATGGTGGACGCCCCGAGAAAATGGATGGGGGATTCCTTGCAGCTCGAACACCTATACTCGAACACCTTGCACGTATTAGGAAGCAAGCCAAGATAATAATCTTGAGGGAGGTTGCACCACAATATATTTATCCTGTGGGTAACTGGCAGATTAGAATGACTGTCGCAGAAGCACTAAGCAGGGGCCCCGTACTTAGAAACCCCCCGAAAAAGGATCTCCTACTATATCTTAGGAGAACACATAATGTCCCGGTACATATATATGATCGTATTATTAAGAACGTATATAACTATAAACAGATGATCCTTGATGATTTCAGGAAACAGTGAAATAAATGGGCTTATAAAGACCTCAAAAGAAGTATTAGGAACGTATCTACTAATTTATGTTGCTTTATTAATTGCAATAACAATAACTGTATATATGTTTTGGATCACATATTTCATAAGCCCTAATATACTTTTGAAATATACTACGTATTTCGTGCTCGTAATATTATTATATATCGTGTTAACCGAAATGCATGATCTAGCCACAAATTTATTAAAAATAAAGCTCTTTTCTGAAAACTTCTACATGAGCCTAGAATACTTGCTCATACCACTAAGTATTATACTGTCATTCGACCTGATTACGGATTTGGTAACGAATTTTTATAGGGAGTATCAAGCACTCTTCGCGTTAATTGATGCGGCATTGGTGCTAGGAGAAACGTTTCTCCTGTACTTACTCGGAAGAAAAATAATTATAGAACTTAACCTCAAGGAAATAGTAAATAAGCTCTATGGAAACATCTATGGCCTGTTGTATAGTTTCTGGGAAAAATTGAAAAGACGAGAGCTATACACAAGCACAGCAACCCTGTTTTTTATGATGTTTTCCTATTTATATGTAGCTTTAGGGCTTCAAGGAATTAGAATACTCAGTTTAGCTACAGGTCATATTACAATTAATTCGATTCTTAATTGTATTATCATTATATTGATAATTAAACATTTACTGTACTCGTCTACAATATCATACATGATATATACGGGTATCCTTCCATCGTCTGAACAAAGAATGAACTTGAGAAATCTAGTCCTTACACTTAATCGTCGTCAACCAATGGTTTTCGCCATATACTTTAAATCAGTTGACGAGGTTAAGGCATATATAAAAAATGTTTTTCAAAACCCCTTAAATGATGTAGTCATTTTAATACCTCACAATATCAATAGTGAATGCACTAGGTTCATAAGGGAGACAGAGAATAACAACAGAGCTGTCATTATCTACTTAAGAGACCAAATAATTGCAATGCAGAAACTTCCGATCTCAACGGAAAAAAAGATATTTTATATGGGCTCTCCACAGTTTATGCAGATAAACTACATATTACGTGAAGCAAGATTTACTGCTCCAATGCTTAGATTGATAATATGCTTAGTGAATGATATTGGTTTTTTCAAGAAGACGGATGTAATGATGACATATAGGTTCATTAGAGGCATAATAGACTACTTTTATAGACCTGTGTTTCCCCGCGTTCTCGTAGAATTCGTTGTGTCTCAGGATCTCCCTGAGCATATTTCTGAACTGATTATGTTAATTGTTCATGATAAATATACATTGTCGAAAAAATAATAGTGAGTTCACTTATTATAGTGCTGTTATAGTAGCTGAAAACATTTATCTAGTGAAAGTGAATATTCGTTTTTATGGAACAAACCAATATTTAGTCTAGAATGCATATTAGTTAAAGTAGTAAAGGCAAAAATCATTATGATTAAGTGTTAAGAGTATTTACAAATTATATGAGGGGAGGATGAGTATTGATCATGATCGAAAAAATACCCACTGGTATTAAAGGATTTGATGATATAGTCGAAGGAGGACTGCCAAGACCAGGTATAACATATATTATCGGTCACCCCGGT
>JALSQP010000076.1 GCA_026985375.1 Desulfurococcales archaeon
AAGTTTTTATATTAAAAACAGAATTGAATAAGCATTGGATACCATCTCTTCCAGTATCAGCAAGAAATTAATTCATAGAAAAACCTACACAGTATATGGCCTCGGAGGTGCAGTAGGGCTTGGCTGGCGTGGGCATTATACTTGCTAGAAGAGCAGTAGCATTGACTGTTGCGCTCATTATCATCGTTTTCCTCACGGGAATAATCATGGAGGCAACCGGTTATGCTGAAGCAGTATGGAAAGCAATTATCAACGCTAAGGTGGACGCATATACAAAGTCTCTCATGCTGAAAGCTCATGGTGGCATGTATTGTCAGCCTTTAGGTGAGGAAATATCCACTAGTACAACCAATTTCGAAGCAATCAATAGTTCGTCATACAAAGCAGTTGTGACCATTGATCTTTCATCACCATCACTTAATTTTAAAACTATACATAATCCGCCTGGTCTACCAGAGATCACTCTGATAAACTTGACTGTATATAAAGTAAACAACGAGTTCTATGCACCCAAGATTATTGTTATCGCTGTTAGACCAGATGGCTTAAAAGTACCAGTATATGAAGGCTCTCCCACGATCTCTAATGCAACACAAGTAAATGGTAGGTTAGTGTCGATAGCCCCGATCAAACTTAAAATAAGCAACTCCTATGTAGCAGAACAGCTTACAAAGATATTGTCAACCAGGTATCCCAGTATAAACGTGACAACAAGTCAGGTGGCAACCTACTTCTATGGTGAGCCCTACAAGAACGGTACTAGCATATCGTTAAAACCATTAGTTGGCAAATATGATTTCGTTATAAACTTCATCTATCCAGCGAACGTGACGGTCAGTAAGCCAGTTGACCAAGTGGCTATAAGAATACCTCCACCCCAGAACTGTATAATGATCTCGCAGCTCATATCACAGTATCGCACAAAACTAGAAGAACTGTATGGACTAAATAAGCCATGGTACGACAGAGTACTACCACTAGTATGGAGAACACTCACTTTCAACCTAGGTGAGACAAAGCAACCCACAGTAACTGGTGTTGCTGGTCTTCCGGCTCCAGCTCCGGTGTCTGCTGTAATACTCGCTTGTCTTCCGAGAACAATAGTGATGCTTACAATTGCAGAGATAATATGTTTTGCGATAGCAATACCCCTTGCGCCGAAGATAGCATATCACTATGGAACGCTTCTCGATAGATTAGTGGTAAGCTATGCTGCACTGTTTAACGCTATACCGGTATGGTGGTTAGGTATGGTATTCATATTATTGTTTGCCTACATGATACCGATATTCCCGCCACAAGCAATGCCAATAATTGATCATATTAATCACTTCCTACAAAATCCACCATACCACCTAGCAATGATCATATATTACGCGGCACTACCGATTATCACTATCGTAATAACATTCCTAGGCTCATGGCTATACAGCGTAAGGGCAGTAGTGCTAAGAATCGTCCGTGAAGACTACGTGATGGTAGCTAAAGCAAAGGGACTTCCCGAGCGCGACATTATCAAGAAATACATTGTAAGAGTGGCTGCACCGCCAATAGTGACATACGTGATACTGGCTCTGGCAGGTTCTCTGGGAGGAATGATAATTACGGAGTCAGTCTTTAACTATCCAGGAATGGGTTCACTATACTACGCAGCAATTCAGGCAGGCGATGTACCAACAATACTTGGTCTAACCTACGTCTTAACCTTAGTCTATATTATTGCTAGGTTCGTCCTCGAAGTGCTATATATATACTTAGACCCGAGGGTGAGATACTAATGAGCAGGAAGTCCGGTATGGAAAAAGTATCAAAAAGGCTTGGACTAACCGCTCTTAAAGAAGGATTCAAAGAAGTATGGAGATATGGTACAGGAAAAATCGGAATCATAATGCTTGCCGTACTGGTATCGATCGCTATCTCAGCAGTAATAGTGTTACCTCCAAACTTCCCTGCCCTATGGAACAATATCAAGGCATGGCAGGAAAACCCCAAACTAGTCCCTCCTGCCTGGGTTGCCTACCTTGGTGTTCCCGCGGTACAGCAATTCGAACAAACTATTCCGGGCTCCCAGTATGCAGTGAATATGACGACAACGCAATACTATACAGTACCGGTACTGTACTACACGTTGAACTATAATCTAAATAAGAAAGTATTCCCAACGGGATTACTGTTCGAGATACAAAAGATCAAATTGTTAGATAGATATAAGGCATACCACATCACGAGCGGTGAAAGGTACAAAGTACCAACAATAATTATTACCATAACACGTCCTGATGGTATTAGGATGGTGCTCTACGACGGAACCCCATCGATCCTCTATGAGAAGAACATAACAGGAGAAGCTTACATATATGTAGATCACCCGTTATATATATCGCCTACGAACGTGATCAATGCTGATGAAGTAGAGAAGGCTTTCCAAAAGATCTACAATGTCACCGTTAATTTAGCTGCGGGAATGGGTAATGTATATAAATTATCTAATGTAGTATTTGGTAAGCCAATTATTGCGAAGGGAGTTGCCACTAATGTTACATTTGTACCACTTGAAGGAACTTATACCATATCAGTATATTTTGTTACACTGCCGAACTTCCCCGTCGCGCTAGCCACACCGCCTGCTGATAGTATCAAGGTTGTCGTAAAGGGTTCGGTGTATGGTGTTATGGGTACAGATACATATGGAAGGGACTTGGCACTAGGGCTTTACTTCGGGTTCCCAGTAGCACTATCAATAGGTCTCGTGGTAGCGTTCCTAGACACCGTGATTGGTGTGATCGTTGGTGCGATTAGTGGCTACTATGGTGGTCTGGTTGATGAGTTTATACAAAGGACTGTTGACGTAATGGGTAACATACCACTACTACCTATATTGATTATCATTGGTGAGATCGCCAGGCAACTCTACCCGAATAACCCTGTGCTCGTTATTTGGATAATATTGTTAACAATAGTAATATTCTCATGGGGAGGATTAACGATCGTAATTAGGTCAATGACGTTATCGATTAAAGGAGAACAATATGTTGAGGCTGCTAAATGCCTTGGCGCGAGCAACAAACGTATCATATTCCTACATATTATACCACAGGTAATACCCTACGCGGTGGCAAGCATGGTGTTTTCAGTACCAGCAGCAATACTGACAGTTGCAGGACTTGCTGTGCTAGGCATAATTAAGAATATGCCCTCATGGGGTACAATACTTGCAGATGCGAGGGCGAACGCCGCAATCACTAATTGGTGGTGGATAATACCACCAGGTATACTCATAGCTATAACAAGCCTAACATTCGTACTAATAGGAATGGCTCTAGAAAGAATAGTAGAGCCAAGGCTAAGAACAAGGTGAAAATGAGCATCTTTATTTTTAGCCCTTAATTAAATATAGAAGCGATTTTTTACTAACATGATAATATCCTAGACTTGAATTAAGGGTGAAGCTGTTTTGCGTCCGGAGACAAGTGTAGGTATAATTGGCTGGGGATCATATATTCCCCGTTGGCGCCTACCATTATCAGAGATCGCAAAACTATGGGGATTCGCGCCAGAAACACCACGGGGCCTAAACGTGGTTGAAAAAGCTGTAGCAGGGAGAGATGAAGACGCTGTAACCATGGGCTGGGAAGCATCTCGCAATGCCCTCCTAAGGGCAGGTATAGATCCGAAGGAGATAGGAGCTGTATGGTTTGGAACGGAATCCAAGCCTTACGCAGTAAAACCATCAGCCACAATCATCGCTGAAGCTCTGGGAATAACACCAGATACAATGGCTACAGACCTTGAATTCGCTTGTAGAGCAGGGAGCGAGGCATTGAGAATAAGCATAGGAGCCGTCGCATCCGGCCTAGTTAAATACGCTCTTGTTATTGGTAGCGATACAGCCCAAGCCAATCCGGGCGATATACTCGAGTTCACAGCTTCATCAGCAGCTACAGCGCTTATAACAGGTCCTGCGAGAGAAGCAGCAGCGGTTTTCGAAGCGAGCTACACCTATATCACTGATACCCCGGACTTCTGGCGCAGGGCACATCAGCCCTACCCGTTGCACGGTGAGGGATTCACTGGTGAACCAGCATACTTCCACCATATAGTAAATGCCGTTAAAGGCCTCTTAGAACAGACAGGGCTCAAAGTCGATGATTTTGACTACGCAGTCTTTCACCAACCAAACGGTAAATTCCCATTGGCCGTAGCAAAGAGACTGGGATTCCCTAGAGAGAAGGTACTACCAGGCCTAGTCACACCATACATTGGTAATAGTTACAACTCATCGGCACTAATAGGCCTATCAAGAGTCCTAGACATAGCGAAGCCTGGCCAGAGAATATTGTTGGCACCATTCGGAAGCGGAGCAGGTAGTGATGCATACAGCATCGTAGTAACCGATAGAATCCTTGAGAAACAGGACAAGGCACCGAAAGTCGATGACTACATTAATAGAAAATATCTGATCGATTACGCAACCTATGCAAAATTCAGAGGAATAATCGCACGTATAAGGTGAAAGCCCATGAGGTTCTCAATCCCAAGGTACTGGAGGGAAAGACATAGCCACTACAGGCTATACGCGAAGAAATGCTCTAACTGCGGCCGTGTAAACTATCCGCCATCAAATATATGTAGATACTGTGGCTCAATAGAGCTCGAAGACTACAATCTTGACCGTGAGAAAGCCAAGATAATCTCCTGGACAATAATCTATCCGGCACCAGAGGGCTTCGAAGAGCAGAGACCACGGATCATTGCTTTACTAGAAACCCTAGAGACAAAAACCCGTATCATAGCGCCACTCACAGATATACTCCCGGAGGAGATAAGGGAAGGACTAATAGTAGAGCCTGTCCTTAGAAGGATAAAAGAAGATAGAGAAGCCGGACTAATACACTATGCAATAGCTTATAGGCCGGTGATAGGATCAATTGGGACAAGCAAGCAATGAAGATATCAAGAAGATATTCGAGAAAATAGGAGGATCCGATGAGACATTAAGAGAACTAGAGAAGAAACTCGACAATGAAAACCTAGCCGCACTAGTAAGGAGAAAGTTTTTTGAGAAAAAACTCGGCATATCACTTTCTGCAACAGGCTCTTCTATACTGGATTTCGTCGATACAGAGGGAAGAATATCTTACAGGCCTATCGGTGCGATACAAGTACCGGTAACAATAATTGGTCCCATTGATATTGAGGGAGAGGAAGTACAGGGCCCAAAATACATCCCCTTATCATCAATATATCCTGCACTCATGGAAGCAATGGATCTAGGAGTATCCATTAGCCTCAACACGAAAATAGTTGTAAAAACCGAGAAGTGCTGGATACGCCTATTCGGCATAAGTAAGCAAGATAAATGCGCACAAATAGAATCAGTGATCAAGGCTGAGAACAAAAGACTTCACATTCTCTGCTACGGAAGGGAATCAGGAGGACTTATAAAGACAATACTCATTGGTGAAGCTGCTCCCTGCCAAACAATCAAGTCCATGATCACTAATGGGGATGTTGAGGAGCTGGTAAAGATTATTGGACAAACAAAGATCCCTATACTTGCACCATACATCACGCTGGACTATAGACTATCGATCTTCATCCCAAGACTTACTCTCTCTTCTGCGGGTATAGGGCAATCAGAAATAGTGAAAACATATAATGCTCTAGAAAATATGAAGGGAATAGACAATTCAATAATACCGATAACCCTTGGCGTCCTAACATCCTTTTACCTATCGATAGGGATCAAGCCAGAATACGCTCTGAGAAGCGAGATCAGGAGATACTACCTCATAAGTGGTTTCCGCGGACTAAGACTTGGCCTAGATATACGCATAGCCCTACCCTACGCTGTATCGGAATCAGAGCAAACCATAATGAATAGAGAGCTATACAGCATCATAGACGGTGGAAGAATTAATCCTTTAATCGTAGGAGAACTAGCATCTTCTCTAGCGCTCATATCCTATATCGGAGAACTAGCTATGATCGCCCGAGGTGTTCCTTAGCAATGATATCAATTGTTCATACTCACTAAACGCAATCTTATCACATAGTTTATCAATAGCTATTCTTGACCATGGAAGCTCTTTGCCTGGCTTATAACCGTTAAATATGTAATTGATATTATAGTCTGTTATCTTCAATGCCCTCCTCCATCCAGACAGGCCACCACCAAGCTTGGCGGTCTGTAGTAATGTCTCAGAAATGTCTCTTCCCGCCAATGCAATTGCAGCTTGCATCATAGCCCATCTTACATCATAGTCTCTGAAATCAACATGTCTTCGCAGTCTATTTTTCAGCGATTTTATTATACGCTTGAGCCTGACAGGGTCAAGCATACCTATCCACTGAAACGGCGTTCTTGGCTTAGGGATGAGAGGATTCACACTAACAACTATTTTTCTACCCTTCTTCTTTGCTCTACTACTTAATTTTTCAATATATTTTATCTCATCAAGATCTATATTTTCGAGTCCTCTAACACCTACTATCATGTAAATCTTTAGGTCGAATCCTTTATCGAGTATTAATTCGAGATCATCGAGCAATTCTCTTCCACAGTATTTCCCGAAAATACATTTCTTGGCGGGAAGAAACGATTCAGGTGCAATTGTGACAGTTTTCTGGCCGAGCATACCTATTAATTCCAGAGAATCTTCATCGAGATGATCGATCCTCATGCTTGGAAGTACGGCACCAATATTGTTTTCCACTAGGTACTCCAATAATTCCTTTTCGTAGAGAGTGCCTAGGAAACATAATGAGTAAATAATGATTCTATTTACATTATTCATGCGTATACCATGTTCAATAAGATTTTTCATAACATGAAAACTTCGTGCACGATACGGCTTGAATAGCCTACCCTCCATGCAGAACCTGCACCAGTATTTGCAGCCTCTACTTGTTTCGAGGAGGAATCCTCGACCATATACGGGTTCTATCTCAGTATTCTGAATTTGTTTAACTGGATAGAATGACTTATCTAGATCACTGACGAAGGATTTTCTGGCATCTTCCTTAATATCTGGAACATAGACGTCGTTATAAGAAGCTATTTTCTCGAGGTATTCCTTCTTATTCCTGGTTTCAACCCAATCCTTGACGAAACGCGGGATAGTGTTTTCAATTTCCCCAATTATGAATGCGTCAATGAAATCAGAGTAAGGTATAGGATTGGATATCACTGCTGGGCCGCCAGCAATTATCACTTGTTCCCTCTTCTTTCTATATGGTTCTATACCTGCAGATAGGAGGGCTCTAAGAACATCTATTATTGAGACCTCATAATGGAGACTTACGATGATCATTTCGAAGCTCCTAAGAGGGGCTCCTGTCTCTACGCTTCTAGGAGGAGGTTCTTCTCCTTGGAACTTCTTTATGTGGAAGCGTTCCAAGTATACCTCATCTATACTGTTTGCTATATAATATATCATATGTGTTGGTAGACTGGATAACATAGCCTCATATGTGGATGGAAATAAGTAGGCGATTCCGGCCATACCAGCCCTAAATTTTTTAAGCACAAGATTGAATTCCATTTAATCCGCCCCTATGTACGATAAGTTTATGAATTGCATGGCCTCGGATATATTATAATCGGTGGAAGGCTTTGGATCATTACGAGAAGTTCTATAGCCGTGTGGCAAAATCCATACAAGCCTCCGAGATCAGGGAGCTCCTTGCGATTATTAAGCAGAGACAAGACGTTATCAGCCTCGCTGGCGGTGTACCTGATCCTAGAACTTTCCCTACTGATTACCTCGCAAAAATAACCTATGATATAATCAAGAATAAAGGTACTTACGCTCTCCAGTACAGTGAGACGAAAGGTATATTGGAAGTCCGCGAGATGCTGTCTGAGTTTCTCTATAAAGCGAGAGGAATAGTTGTTGATGCAGAAAACGTTATAATAACTACTGGTAGTCAGCAGGGACTCGACCTTATTGCAAGGGCTTTGATAGATCCGGGCGATGTTGTGATCACTGAGAATCCGTCATATCTTGCAGCTCTAGGCGCTTTCAAAATTAGAGGTGCAGAACTAGTAGGCATTAAGATAGACAAGAACGGTATGAGAACCGATATTCTCGAGGATACCGTTAAGAAGCTCGTTAAAGAAGGTAAGAAGATAAAGTTTATCTACACCATTCCGGTAGCCCAGAACCCTGCCGGAACCACGATGCCTCCTGAGAGAAAGAAGCATTTAATAGAAATTGCCAACCAGTATGATATTCTCGTCCTCGAGGACGATCCTTACAGCTACTTTGTCTTCGATGACACCGTAGATATAAGGCCGGTTAAAACATGGGACACAGAGGATAGAGTCATCTACATGAGCACTATAAGCAAGATATTAGCACCGGGACTCAGAATAGGGTGGATAGCCGCGCCGAAAATGCTCACCCGCAAATTAGAGCTAGTAAAACAATATATGGATCTCCATACCCCGACGCTCAATCAATACATAGTTGCCGAGGCCATCCGCTCAGGATTTATAATGGAGCATGCAAACAAGATCGCCCCCTTATATAAGGAAAAAAGAGATGCCATGCTTAAAGCCATAAAAGAATACTTCCCCGAGAACGTATGGTATACAGAGCCTGTTGGCGGCTTCTTCGTGTTCGTATATGTCAACAAGCCAGGGTTTGACACTAAGAAACTAATGAAAGTCGCTCTAGACAAGTACAAGGTAGCATATGTCCCTGGCAAAAGCTTCCACACCGACGGCTCAGGAGCAAACAGTATGAGACTCAGCTTCAGCTTCCCACCACCAGAAGTCATCGAAGAGGGCATTAGAAGACTTGCGGAGATGATTAAGAACGAGTAAACGACACGATAACACCGAGCTTCGGCGGAGGCATTAATCCCAGTACATCTACAATATTGCTTAGCTCTATAAAGCCTAGTAGCCTCCCAATTTTTTCGATAACATCTCTCTTATACTCGATCCTGGAAGGCATAGGCATAATGACATCTACTCTCCTGATAGAGGGCGTCAATATAATAGAAGTCATTCTAATTAAAGGAGAAACGACAAGCTTCGAAGCACTCCGCATTAGCAGGTTTTTGAGTACCCAGGGAGCATGCGAGGTATACACAATCGATGAATATCCTTCTTTTAAATTTTCAAACGATTGGATAGGGAGAAGACCAACAGATCTAGCATACCTCAGAGACTCTCTCCTAACACATATAATCTCAGGACTGCCATTATCTGAAAGAACATGTAGAGCAGTCATTAGGCCTGAAACACCGCAACCAATAATCACTGGGTTAGGTCCAGCCTCCAATGCTAGTCTATATGATAGTGAAGCAATACATGATAAGGCAGATAATGGTTTAGGTACAGTATTCGTTATACCTATAATGTGCTCTTCAGGAACAACAACATATGTGGACAAAAGCCCATCGAGTTCAACAGACAATAGACCCTTCTCTGATACTGGTGAGACAAATGCAACCTTACCGCTAAGCCCTTCATCGGCTGATGGTGCCTCCAGAACCCTTACAACACCTGTTGAGCCAAGAACAACCGGTTTATCAATAGGATATATACCATTGATAACAGCGTTTTCAATACCATCAATAAATACGTGGAGGGGTTTACCAATGACATATCCCCTAGGAACAACTTGTGCCGGAGACTCCAAAGTTTTAACTACTCCATCATATACTATCTTCTCTACTCTCAAATACCAGCCACCCAGAATACTATTAGGGTGACAAGGAAATTAAGTAGGTTGTACTGGTGATTACATTGGATGACGAGTACGGAATAGTTCATTGGATCAGCAAGGAGGCCAGATATAAGATAATCGAGCTACTCCTAACAACACGAAGTGTCAGACAATTAGCGAACGAGCTCGGCGTATCAGCAACAGCTGTGAAAAAATATATCGAGCGAAAAACCCATCCAAGTGATGCAACAATGATAAAACTGCTAACAATACTTGCTCCGTACGAGCAAGACAAGGTATATGAGCTGATAGTAAATGATTTATTTGATGCACTCGCAAGGCTAATAGAACTAATAGGGGACAATGAGCGCCTCCTTGATATGGTCAGGGAAAAATTAAAAGAGGTTGAACTATTCGTTGAGCAAAGATAAACCGTTTTTCGCGACAGGCGAGATAGTTCAAGACTACTCATTGCTCAAAAAATATTGGGAACTGCTCAGGAAGAAAGGAAAAGACATTGAAGCCGCTCTTTTATCCAGAGAGGACTTTGATTATGTCAAGAAATTAATTGGGCAAAGACGGATCAAGCTGGACGAGATCTATGATGTCCTCATAAATTATTTCATCGATAGAATCGATCCCGAGATAGCGCTCAATACATACAGGGAAACTTATGGTGTAGAAACAGATCCCGAGACAGCTAGGCGAAAAATAGCTGAGATAATGGCTGGGTGGCTTATTGAGGCCTCAAGCTATCTTGGTGATATCAAGATAAACATTTCGTGGAAGAATAAGTAGGGGATGCTGAATCATATCGAGGATCTCGAGCGGATCGTCCATGATAATATCACACCAATTACCAAAATCATCACAAATTATTACCCTTTCCTCGCAAATATTTAGAAGATCCCTTAA
>JALSQP010000077.1 GCA_026985375.1 Desulfurococcales archaeon
CAAGACTCATAGTCCGTTAAATTAATGAGAATAGTTGTAAGACTAGACACCACTAATCCCAATTGTAATGACGCTATGAAATAAACCATTATACCTGACCAGAACTCCGTTGAAAACCTATAATCAAAGAACTCTATCAAGGCAAGAGAAATAAAAAAGACGAGTAGGAAAGGTATCCTCCACCTGGTCTCATCAGATACGAGCTTCCCTCCAATTCTAAAGCCTAGAACATAGCCGACCCCCCATGCTAAAGCTACAATTACTGCTATTCCTGGATCAGATGCATAGTCTTCAATAAATGCTAACTCTATAAGTGCCCATATCGTCATTGATAGAGCTACTAACAAAGATGATGCAAATGTATTGTGCTGCAACGTCTTTTTCCCACCAACCAGTGAGTCCTGAGACTAATCCTATAAGGTGTCAACCATGATAAGCCTCGAAAACAGGAAGATACCTTACTCTGCATCCTATTTTCTTTAGATCACCATAGAGTGATGCGATGCTGCTACTCTCACCGTTGACGATAATTAAGTCAAGACAGTAACCGTCGAGATGCATGTGCATGTATCCATGTATTATGCCCTTATGAGACCTAACGATATTTGCTACTTCAACATTATTACTACAGAGTGCCACTATTACCCCACTACATTTGTGATCAACCATTAGATGCCTATGATCCTCGAGATAGCTTCTCACGGCTTCCTCGATTATTTTACTCCTGTCGACTCCCAACATTTTGGCAAGCTTGTCCAGATCCTCTGCGGCGTCTTCACCGATGCTAACACCAAACCTTCTCTTGCCTATTCTCTCCTTCATTCTGACTCATCGCCCTTTCATTATCGCAGACGCCAAGAATAGTATTATTAATATTCCTCCCGAGACTGCTGAGGGGGCCAGATCCAGCGATATTGATATCAGTAAGCCTATGCTTGCGGAAAGTATTGATACAAGTATAGAAAATGTAATAGATCGCGCCACACCTCTGCATACCATTGCCGCTATAGCCCCCGGGATTAGTAGGTAAACGTGTTCAAGGACGAATCCTACGCTCTTTACCAGGCCTATAGTCGTTAAACCTATCATGGTGTACAGGGACAAGTCGTATAGCCATATTTTTAATCCAGCTAGCCTGGCGTCATCAATGTCTGATCCAATGTATATTATCTCGCGACCCACAGCGTACACGTATATGACCGCTAGCAACCCTATTACTACCGAATAGGCTATAATCTCCGTGGACGAGAGAAGAGGATCACCAATAACTATCGAGACTATACTAACCCCGTATGAATACCTTGTTAAAACATAGTATAAGACTAGTGCTCCCATAGAACTACTAAACGCTACAAAAATACTTGCCGAGTCTTCTGGATCCACGCCCTTATAGATCATGTATCCGGCTACGTACACTAGAACCATGCCTATAACAACCGTCCATAGAAACCAGCTACCTCCAATGGATACAGAAGCTACGATGCCGAGTCCTGCGGCTAGGAATGCTGCATGGGGAGAAGATGCCGCTAGATATCGTAGTCTGCGAGTATATATGAGTATGCTTAGGCTTCCCATTGCTGTGCTTGACATGACCAGTGTGAAGAACCATTCAATTGGATACGAGTTACCTATGATATAGGCTATGCTTATTATTACACTAATTATCGTAATGAAAATCATTATTCTAAAGATAAGTGAACTTTTCATTTTTCACTCCTCCTAATAGTGCGAGTCAAATAGGTGTATGTGATACCCGACTTCCCTGAAACCTCTACCATAAGCCTTGGAGAGAACTTCCTCCCGTAATACTTCTCTCGGCGATCCATAAGCAATTACTTTTTTGTTTAAGAGCAGTATCTTATCTGTGTATTCAAGAAGAATAATTGGATCATGACTCGTTACTAGCACAAGTCTTTCCTTGGAGAGCATGCTTATTATGTCTGCAAACTCGAGTTTGCTAGCTGGATCCATAGGTCCTAGAGGCTCATCTAGTAAAAGGATACCGGGCCCTGGCATGAGGCTTCTTGCAATATAGGTTTTCATTAATTGGCCTCCGCTGAGCTCGGTTAGTCTTCTATCCAAAATATCTTCATGTATAATTGCATCAATACCGCGGGGAACCTCTCGGCAAGGAGGTCTAGGCCATTTTTGTCTTCTGATCATATGTGAGTAGCATAGGAGTTCTCTAACTGTTATTGTCGAATACTTGGAGACTTCAGGTCTCTGTGCAACATATCCGATAATGCGTCCTGCTAATCGTGGATTTGCTGTTGTGTCTTTTCCATTTATGCAAATGCATCCTTTTTGGGGTTTCACAAGGCCTGCTATTGATCGGAGGAGAGTGCTTTTGCCCGCTCCGTTTGGGCCTAGTACCTGTATAAGTCCTGGTCCCTCTATCTTTAGATCTATGTTTTCTAGTGCTGTTATGTCCTTGTATTTCACTGTTAGATCTCTTATTTCGATATGCATTGTTTCACCGTGCACATTAACCATTAAAATATAATAGGTCTGTGCACAATTTTTAAACGATAATGGAACGAGTCCACAGAATCAAGCAAACATGACAAGGTGTATGCAATATTGATAAATAGGAAACAAACAACTGTCATTGCAGTCATACTCATATTGATAATAACTATTTCACTAATACTAACAACATTTACAAGCAATATAAGAAATCAATCTCCACTAATCCTAACAACATTTCCTGGAATCGACCAAGATCTAGAATCGCTCCTCGCTGGATGCAAAGTAAACATAGAACATCTCGTACCAAGCGGAGTTGACCCACACGACTACCAACTAAAACCATCAGATTACGAGAAAATTAATTCCGCCCTATTAATCATATCCACAGGACACACGCCTTTTGAATACCAGATTAAAGACATAGCAGGCGACAAAGTAGTAGAAATTCCCGAGATCCCAGGATTAATACTATACACTCTACCTAGCGGTGCCGTGAACCTGCACATGCCAATATACGATCCCCATAACTACATAAAGTATATCGAATACGTCTCGAATGTAATAGAATCGAAGATCCCAGAGTGTAGCAGTATAATCGAGCAAAATAGGATTAATCTCTCTAAAAGAGCAGAAAAAATAT
>JALSQP010000078.1 GCA_026985375.1 Desulfurococcales archaeon
AGAAGTATATTGCGCAGAGTATTAACGTACTAATTTTTAGGAAAATATACCCTGTCATACAATTCTGTTTATGATCCTTGTCGACATGTTTTCATGATTAGGTATAATTAGTTGTAAAAACCATGATATTATTCCCAGTAAGACGCACTATAGAGAAACAATATGAACATGCAGAATATCAGTGGTGTTGGTTCATGATAGTCGAGCCCGAGTTCAAGAACAAATTTCTGCCAGAACACGGCTATAAGCCATATAAGTGCAAAGTATGTGGTGCAACATTTTGGAGCCGAGTGCCTCGGGAAACATGTCCCGATAGACCGTGCAGTAAATATGATTTCCTAATCAAGGACTACCCTAATATCAAGAGCTTGAGTCTGGAGGAGGCCCGTAGAAAATTCATAGACTATTTCGTAAGGAATAATCATGGCTACATTGAACCCTATCCTGTTCTCGCTCGTTGGAGGAATGACTTATACTTAACAATAGCATCAATAGTTGTTTTCCAGCCAGCGGTGACAGAGGGAATAGTTGATCCTCCCTCCAATCCATTAGTGATAGTACAACCATGTATAAGGCTAGAAGACATAGACAATGTCGGCCTAACATTCGGCAGACATCTCACAAGCTTTGAAATGGGTGGGCACCATGCATTCAATAAAAAAGATAATCACGTCTACTGGGTAAACGAAACTTTAAGGTATGCTTTTGAGTTCTTCACGAAAGAAATAGGTATTGATCCTGACGATCTAGTATTCAAAGAATCTTGGTGGGAAGGAGGAGGAAACGCTGGGCCTGCTTACGAGGTAGTGGTTGACGGCCTTGAAGTGGCAACGCTTGTCTTTATGAAGTATCGTATAACCGATGATAAACGCGAGCTTATGCCTATAACAGTTGTGGATACAGGGTACGGCATAGAGAGAATAGCATGGTTAACTCAACGCTTACCAACCTCGTACCACACCATCTACGGAGAACTAGTTGGCAAATACAAGGATTTACTAGAGATAGAGGAACCACCATATGATGTTTTAAGAAGGATTGCGTACCTGCTTAGCGATAAGGAGATCGATAGTCTGGATAAGTTAAAACACGAGATAGAAAGGATCGGGTATACCAAGCATTATGAACAGTTGATTGAATCTATAAGGCTATATACTCTCCTAGACCATATCCGCACCATATCCCTAATGCTATCAGACTACATAGTTCCATCAAATATCGGCGAAGGCTATCTGGCCCGCCTAGTAATAAGAAGGGCTCTCAAAACTCTTCTCCAGCTGAACGTTGAGCCGTCCATGTTAGAGGACATAATCCTAGAACTGTTCAAACTACAGGCCGATTATTGGAAGGACAATTACATCTACTCAAAGTTTCAGGAAAGAATGGACTATATCATAGATGTACTAAGTGTGGAGACGAAGAGATTCCTAGACGTCATCGATAGAGGATTCCGTGTAGTAAAGAAGATCCTTAAGAAAAAGAAGAAACTTGATCTCGACGCCATGATAGAGATATATGACTCCCATGGAATACCGCCCGAAATAGTAGTATCATATGCATCAAGACTCGGTATAAAACTAGATGTTCCACCAAACTTCTATAGTATCGTCGCATCGAGACATGGTGGTTCTAGAGCCCTAATAAAGGAAAAGAAGACTGATATACCATCAGATATAGCTTCATGGGCTAGCAGCTTCCCAGAAACAACCCTTCTATTCCATAAGGACCCATATATGAGGGAGTTCAAGGCGAGAATACTCGGTATCAAAGATAACTATGTTATACTGGATCAGACGGCCTTCTACCCACGTGGGGGTGGGCAAGAACACGATACAGGCGTTATCGAGATAGCAGACAACAAGTACCGAGTAGAAGGAGTCTACAAGGTAGGAGATATCATTATACATAGACTAGACAAGGATCCCTCTCCCGAAAAAATCGGTACAGAGATCAGAGGAGTTATTGACTGGGATAGAAGATACACGTTGATGAAACACCATACAGCCACACACATAATCCTCTCTGCTGCCCGCAGAGTCCTCGGCGAACATGTGTGGCAAGCGGGAGCTGAGAAGACGACTGAGAAGGCTAGATTAGATATAACTCATCATAAGCAGATAACAGAGGAAGAGATACGAAGGATCGAAGAGATAGCTAACAAGATCATACAGGAGCATATAGGGCTGGAAATACATTACCTACCAAAATTCGAGGCGGAGAGGTGTTATGGCCTGAAAATATACGAGGGCGGAGCAGTAATTCAGCCAATAATCAGAATAGTCGAGATCCCCGGTTATGATGCAGAAGCGTGTTTTGGAACTCATGTAGCAAATACATCGGAGGTCGGTGCAATAAAGATCATAAATGCTGAGAAAATACAGGATGGAGTATACCGTTTAGAATACATCGCTAGCACGAGGTTACCGCCCTATATAGAGAAGCTAGAAAACGAAATAAAAGAAATAGCAAACGTGCTAGGTCTTGGCACTGGAAGCCCTGTTAACTCGGCTCGGAAGAAGGCTAGAGAACTATCTGAGCAACGCATGCTTATCTCCAAGTATAGGAAATTGGTGAAAGAACTTCTCATGAAAAACATTGAGAACTCCAGGATACCTGTATGCAACACTTATGTGGCCGTGGTAAAGCAGAGCATTGGAGACAAACAATTGTTCCGCGAACTAGTAGAATACTACTCACTAAAGAAGAAATACATAGTGATCAGTTACGACGAAAAGATAGTTGAAATAGCAACTCACCCCGAAACATGCAGGAACAAGAAGATAGATCTAACCAAGGTCGTAGAGGAGCTTAAAAAATATGGTGCCAAAGGCGGAGGAAAGAAAGACCATGTAACAATAAGGATGGAACAACCAGAGAAACACATAGGCAAAATAATAGAGCTTATCGCAAACCAGTGTAAACCAACCCCATAAAGCCTATATCCCCCGAAAAATATTTCCTAAGATGAAGGCTGGCGTGGAGTAGTGGGCCCGTAGCCTAGCCAGGATAGGGCGCCGGCCTTCTAAGCCGGAGACCCGGGGTTCGAATCCCCGCGGGCCCGCATATTCTTTATTATCTTAAAGCCTGTATTGATATTGCGGGGGATCTT
>JALSQP010000079.1 GCA_026985375.1 Desulfurococcales archaeon
GTCTTCTTCTTTACAGCTCTCTTCGTGGATTATATGAGGCTCCCCACTTATATTTTGGTCCCACTATATGTTGTACCCTATGTCCACAGCATACTAGCAATACAGACATACGTGATAGGATATCCCTTCCAAGCCTTCCTGCACATACTGTTCCTTGCAATAACGAGCACTGCAATCCTATACCTCACGACGAAAACACTTAACACAGAAAAACTCCTAATGTCAAAATAACGCTTAAATGGATGATGAGCCCAGGATAGCCGAGCAAGAGGCGATGAAGTGTTCGGCCTTGGCTGACAATAATGATAGAAAGACAGAAATAGGGTTCCTTAATCAATTCCATAGATGGCTTAAATAATTACATGGTGTATATAGTGGATAGGAACATAGACGATACACAAAAAATTATAGGGTGGCTTGCAAATAAGCATTGGTGGCCTTTCAAGAACGCTGAATCTGGGGAACTCGCTGTAAGAGAACTCTTCTCCACGGATAAGATCACGGCATTATTAATAGAAGATAGCGTCAGAAAGGTAGTAGTTCCCTTAGCGGTATCGCGCGAAAAACCGGTTACAGCTGATTATCTAAGAATAAATGACAAATACATCTTTGAGGCAGAGTACCTTAGAAACTACTGGGAAGAACTAGGCATGGTCTGCAATATTAAACGATATGCAAAAATATATGGAAAAACAAGCAGTATTCGTCTTCTAACCAGAGAATCGACTCATCTCATTGTAACGCACGAACTAAGTACCGGAGACAGCATAGTTGTAAAGGGATACAGGCACATATTACCACTAAATATCGAGGAAAAATACTATGAGACAATCCTAGGAGCAGGATACAAGTATGCCCCAAAACCTCTTGTCTCTATAAATTATCAAGGAATACCCATAGGCATAGTCATCGAGTATATTGACAACACTGGCGACGCGACAACACCATTTAGAAAAGCGTTCGAGGAGAAAACAGGAAAAGCATCCCTCAAATTAGGAATAGCCGCTAAGCTGGGCTCGCAAATAGCGGGACTCCACCTTGCACTAAATAGTACTAGCAATGATTTCAGCGGAAAAGACAGAATTAGCCAGGAAGACATTAGAAGATGGAGTAATAGAGTACAACGGAGATACAAGGATGCAATTAGACTGCTCGAGAAACTAGTAGATAATGCAGACGGGAGAAGAAAAACTGCAAGATATGAGAAATGGTTAAACCATCTAGATCTTCTCAAAGAAAACGTTGAAAAAGCTATTTCCTACCTCGAGGCATACATTGACTCTTACAAGATAAGGACTCATCAAGACCTACATCTTCTACAGATCCTTTATGGCTGTGACGAAAACTTTTACTTCATAGATTTCGAGGGGGAACCTGGAAGAACACGTGATGAACTATTGGAAAAAGAACCTCCACTAAGAGATATCGCAGTCATGATAAGGAGTTTCCAATATCTTTCCTACGAGCTATATATGTCTAAACACAAACTTACACGCACAGCAACATCAGGTAGACTTCTGAGAAACGATCCCCTATGGGATTGGAGAATGAGACATTCCCTTAGTATGCTCTTAAGCTACCTATCTACATCTATTAACGCCGACCTACATGGTATTCCTCGAGAGATCATATTAACCCGTTACAATGGCCTCATCTACCCCTGGCTAATAGAGAGGGGGTTATATGAGATCATATATGAGGCCACTTATAATCCCGATAGAATCCCAATACCGCTGATCGGGCTGATCAATCCAAGTATACCCATAAATACATAGTTCCTCTAACCACTATGTTTTCTCGTACTAAGAATTTGACTATATAATTGTCAATTATAATTACAGAATAGGACAGGTAATACGCTAGCATAGCTAGTGCGTGGTGAATAAGTGGGAATGGTTCCAAAATATGTGGTAGCTATACTGCTATTGTTTACCATTATGCCGGCTCTAGTATCTGTATCTACATTGTCTTCTGCTGAGAGCATGGAGGAGTACTTTGACGTAAAAATACTGATCAGTGCAAGGTATGTAGGGGGAAGCATTATCAGTATAGATATCAGGTTCGAGTTTATCAATAAGTTTATGGAGCCTGTTCGCATTTTTGTTCTCAAGGAGCCCCAAATATCGCTCATATACAGTAATACAACCAGGATGCTATCGGTTCCATGTAAGAGTAGGATTTTAGATGCTGATGCGAGATCAAGTACGACATACGCTATGGCTAGACTCTATCTACTAGTAAGTGACATGCCCGACAGGCTTATTATCGATGGTGGATTAATAGAGGTTGTTTCTGGGAATAGGAGTCTTGCAAATCTAACTAAGATAATATCATATAACACACATACTGCTTCGTCGAGAATACTGTTTAATAATATGTCTCGAAATAATAGGGTTGTTCAACCTCAAATGAATTATCGCGAGATACTCTATAAAATAAAAACACCTGAGCAACAGAACCAATTAGCTGTTACAACATCTCCTCATATTAATGTCTATAGAGCCATAAGGATAAAACCAGGAGAAAACATAAGCGAGTACAATATTGGTCTACAATATAACTATACGTACATGTTAGAGATCATAAGTATAACTTTTCTGTTACTTACCGTATTGGTTCTCTATTTGTTAAAAAGTAGATTTGTTCAATGATACATATGTAAATTATAAATAAATTAGCTATAGCGTCTAGGTCATAATGGTTTATCTATGACTAGTAGCAATATGTTTCTCTTGGTGCCGTCTTTTGAGGAAGGATGAAATATGGGGGAATGACACTCCTGATCCTGTCCTTGAACTAAGTGGAAGTAGCTTAAGAGTATACATGTTGCTCCTATCAGAGAAAAAACCAATGAGTATTAGGGAGATACAGCGTAGAGTTGGGTTCAGAAGCCCTAACAGTGCACGACACCACTTGGAGAGACTTTATAATATGGGGTTCATTCGTAAAACTAGGAACGGATATGTAGCAATAAAGCCCAAGTCCTCGATACTTGACTTGGTTTTTATGATAAAAGGAAAGATCCTCCCCCGAATATTATATGTTGATCTGTTAGCAACTCTTCTTCTCATAGGTTATATTGTGATA
>JALSQP010000080.1 GCA_026985375.1 Desulfurococcales archaeon
TTCAAAGGATCTGTCTTCTTACCAGTAGCGCGACCAGTTACTATTATCGCATCTGGATGTCCTCGTGTTCTAGCGTTCTCGAGTGCGCCAATGAATGACAGTATAGGTTTACTATGCTTCACATTTATATCAACATATATCTTAACACCGGGAGAAACCTTATTCCTTAGTCTAAGAAGCTGATGCGCTATTGGGGATAAGAGACCTTCTGGAGCCCACACCGGCTCAATATATGCATTTACTCTGATAAAGTCCGCTTTACATTCAGCAGCTATATTGAGAGCATCTATACCCGCATTTCTTAAAACATTGACGCCGATCTCTATCTCCGGATGCTTCTCTCTTAACACACAGACTATTTCCTTCATAAAATCAATTGTTTCCCACGAGGGCCTAATTGCAAAAGGAGAGTCACCATAGTTTTCGACAATAAAACCATTGACGCCACCTCTGACTAGTTTATCTGCATCACTAAGGGCATACCTTAAAACAGTATCTCGATCACCATTATAAAAAGGCGAGCCAGGAAGCGGTAGTAGGTGAACCATACCATATATCTTAAACATGTTCTGAAAGCCCCCGTTTCACGAGTTTCAATACTACCTATATTAAAAATTAAGAATTATCAACTAAACCATTATCAGGGATAAAACGGTATGTATAGGATGGTGCATTGTAGATGAAGTGCAAGGCACTATCTGTTTTGGGAATATTTCTAATTATTTTGATATTATTGTTTCCAAGAGCTTACAGTATACCGGAGAGGAATACCGAATACATTCCCGGTTCAATAGGTATTTCTGACCTATCGACCTTTATCAAGAGTTTAGATCAATTAAAAAACCTGAGCGATCCGATCGTTAACATGTACATACAAGAAATAAAGTCTAGTATTAGTAGCGGGGATTACGACAAAGTAAACAAGCTGTTAGTAGAGCTTCAGACTTATCTTAAGAACAAATATGGCGATAATCTATCTGGCCTGGATCCAGAGCTCGCTAAAAATATAGCATTTATAGAGTCTATTAAAGAAGTTAATGAGCGAGGTGCCATAATAGATATATCAAAGTATTTAAATAATCTGGCAAACTTAGTAAAGGATCCTAATGAGCTTAAACAGCTCCTCGATATTGCAAATAAGCTTCAGAGTGGCTTACCATTATCTGATACCGAGAAAGCACTGCTTGGAAATATGCTTGAAGCCTTTAATATTAAAGAGGCAAAGCCGGGCGAGATCCCGTTAAACGAACTAAATAACCTATTCAATAATAGGGCCAATATCGAGAACATCACTATCCCGAAGATATCTGTTCCATCAGCTCTAAATATGTCATTTCCTTCGTCAAATCCATCGGTTCCAAGTCTGATCTCGCTGGGGACACCAAATGAACCACTATTACCTGCCATTCCGGCCCAGTATCTCGCTACGATACTAATACCAATAATTATAGCCTCTATAATCTATCTTTCCAGGGACCGTTTCTCAACAATGTACTTATCCATAAGGAAGAAACTAGCCGAGACTATAGCGACTACGATATCCAAGATTAAACACATAGATGATCCAGTTGCTAGATTATACAGGATATGGTTAAGTCTAGCCAATGCATTTGGATATCCACGTTACTCATGGGAGACTCCAAGAGAACACCTACTGAAAATCCGCGACGATATTCTGAGGAAGCGTGGCATAACAATCGTTAAGCTATACGAGATGAAATTCTATGGAATGAAGGAGCCCAGATCTGATGAGCTAGAGAAAGCTAAGAAAGAACTAGAGGCTGAGTAAGATGAGGGTGAAATTGGCATTTGCAATCCTTGTTATCATAGGCATTATTGCGTGTTTCTACATGCCAGCTAAAGTGATAGAGTTCGCTACATCTGTATACATGAACACTGCAAGCCCCTACTCTATGGGGTGGATGGGTACAAGTATTCTCTATAATAAGCTTCAAGACGCGAACTTCACGGTCTACGTTGCCGAAGATGAACAACAATTCCTCCAAGCACTCACGAAAGGAGGCACTGTCTTAATAATTGCACCGGATCACCCAATACCCTATAGTCTTGCAGAACAAATATTTAATGCATGGATTATCGGAAAAGCAAATGTTATGGTTTTTGACGAAAACACCACATCAAATACCCTCCTACGCAAAATCGGCTTATATATCGATGGGAGAGCCCTACTTTACCCCGGACTTACGAAAACAGCAGGCTTCCCACCAGCAGAAATCATTGAAATGAACGGTTCGAGAGTGCTTGTGAGACTTAATTGGGCTAGCTTTATCGTGCCCAATAACATTACAAGTATTGTTACAAGATATGATTTTATCAGAAATGCCAAGATCATTGGTGAAGCACTAGGTGCTATAGACCTTAATGATAACGGGAAAATCGACCCAGGTGAAGAATATATAAGTACATATCCTGTTGGTGCCCTTATAACAAGCCACACTAATACATTCTTCTTTGTATTCACTGACAGTTATCCCGTCCTTAATGCCGCGTTCGAGATAAATTATACTCTCTCACAAGTAATGCTTGAATATGTAGAAAAAATCTCAAATAATACGAGTACAAAAACAATCATAATACCAAACTTTCTCTATAACAGGAACTACTATAGACTTAAAGTACCGTTTCATCCCGCACTATTACTGGTATACGCGGCTAAATATACATCCATAGCAGATAACTATTTCGAAAGAATACTCGGTACTTCCATCTACATCAAAACAGGTATTGCAACACTAATACTGCTCCTATCGGTTCTTGCATTTATCAGAATATTCGGTGGTATTAAGAGGGAAGATATAGTACCATCTCCACGCAGAGAACTAGTATCTCTTATCGAAATACTTGGTCCATCCACGAAGACTTTGAAGGGGCATGAGAAAGACGTTGTCGTAAGTATCTGGAAGTTTATTGACGAAGTATACTATACATTATTCGACCTACATTTAGAGGAGCTCATATATGATCCTAGCAAAATACACGATATAGCTGGTAGGCTCGGCATGGATGAAAATAAGCTTAGGACAACCCTGTATGAAATGTATAGAATATATAGGAAAGCCATTGGCGAATCAAGATTCCCAACAATAATTAATTGGAGAACAACACTTAAGAGATTCATAAACATGGGTGAAATGCTTCTAGAGCCCACAGGCTACACACTTATTGGGAGGAAAGGTTACCGTGATATCGCCTACCTTATCAAATAATATTGATCCCGGTTTTGCCCGCTCCGTCTCCGAGAGGATATTGAGGGAGGCAGGCAAAGTAGTTGTAGGTAAAACAGACGTTCTAAAATATATCTTCATATCAATGTATGTCGGCGGGCACATCCTACTTGAGGGGGTCCCAGGCGTCGCTAAGACCCTTATCGCAAAAACCATTGCGAGAACGGTCAACCTCTCTTACTCGAGAATACAGGCAACACCAGATCTTCTTCCAAGCGATATCATTGGAACACTTGTCTACGATCCACGCACAAATGATTTCAAGCCCCGGAAAGGACCTATTTTTGCGAACATAGTACTTTTCGATGAGATAAACCGTGCAAGCCCAAGAACTCAATCTGCTCTCCTCGAGGCAATGCAAGAGAAACAGGTTACAATGGAGGGAATAACGTACAAGCTACCCGAACCATTCATAGTGATTGCTACTATGAACCCTATAGAGATGGAGGGGACTTTCCCGCTACCCGAAGCACAACTTGACAGGTTTTTATTGAAAGTCATCGTTGATTACCCGACTAGAGAAGAGAGTAAAGAGATCCTGAGACGAATTCATCTCATCGAGGAATTCGATATAAGACCTGTTGCCTCAGGGACAGACATACTTATGATTAAAAACATGATAAAACAAGTAAGGATAAGCGATGAGCTTATCACATACATAATAGACCTTGTTGAAGCCACTCGTAAACACCCCCATGTAAGGCTCGGCGGCTCTCCAAGAGCAATGATAAGCCTACTCCTCACCAGCAAGGCAAATGCCTTAATCGAGGGGAGAGACTATGTTATACCTGACGATATCAAATTCGTTGCCAAACCGGTTCTGAGGCATAGGATCATATTAAAACCCGAAGCCGAATTCGAGGGGATCACACCAGATCAGGTAATAGATAACGTATTACAGAAAACACCAGTCCCAACACCAGGTGTATGACGAAATTGGAAGAGACAGGCGTCAAGGCTACTTCGAGGTTTTTAGGTCTAATCTTCATAATGGGATTACTCGTCTCACTCGAGCTCATATTCCATAGGAAGATATCGGACTTTACGATTTACACCATAGCAGGCATAATCGGCTATATGATGGCTATGAGAATAGTTTTGGAGCTGAGCCTAAGACAAGCCTATTTGATAAAGGCTGAGAGAATTTTCTTAGATCCATTGATAGAAGACACCAATGTAAGGACAAGACTAGTGATTAGGAATGATGGCCCAATACCGATCTTCTATGTAACGGTCAATGATCTTTATCCGGAGCTCTTTAGAAAAGTCTCAGGACATAGCAGGACTACGTGTATGTTAATCCCGAAGAGCAGTGTTGAGCTGAATTATGTTATTAAGCCAGTGCTGGGAAAGCATAGGTATAGCGGTGTAGAGCTGGTAATAAGGGATCCAGCTGGTCTCTTTAATTATAGGCTAGTCCTAAAGACCGGGCATGACCTTGTCAAGGTCAAGCCTAAACCGCTCCCAATACCGAAGGGCATTGCTTATCCTATAGCTTCCAGAAGCCTAGGACTCGGACGTTCTAGGATAAGAGGCATAGGTCAGGAATTCATGAGCCTGAGAGAATATGTTCCCGGCGACGACTACAGATTCATTGACTGGAAAAGCTATGCAAGACTCCATAAGCTCTACGTTAAAGAATTCGAGAAAGAAGCCTCATTGAGCCTAGTAGTAATCATAGATGCATCTAGAGAGATGATGAAAGGCCTCATGGGAACGACCGCAATAGAGCATGTTGCCAGGGCTACAGCTGGTATAGCGAAAAACGTTCTACACAGGGGAGACTGGATAAGCGTTACGATCAGAGGCGGCAAGAACATATCCTCAGGATACGGAAGAGGAAGATATCATCTCTATAGAATCCTCGAAGCTATCTCAAGCATAGAGTGGCGAGACGAGAAGCCTAGAACAAGCCTTGGCGAAATTATTTTCGATGAAATAAAACACATACCCCGTAGAACAAAAACAATATTCATACTATTCACGATCCTTGAAAACGAGAAACAAGTAGAGGAAATAATATCAATAGCGAA
Organism: Desulfurococcales archaeon; assembly: GCA_026985375.1. GTDB lineage: Archaea > Thermoproteota > Thermoprotei_A > Sulfolobales > Desulfurococcaceae > JAADCY01. The sequence continues at coordinate 5,279 of JALSQP010000080.1, forward strand.
TACACTGCGCCAACAACGCCATATCTTCATGGTTATACAGCCAGTCCCAGAGCTCTTCGAAATAAAGAAGTTCAAGGGGGCAGAGGCAGGACTATACCTAGCGCTCATGCGTGAAAGAATAAAGAGAGCAAGAAAACTCAGTGAATATCTTGCAAGGAATGGTGTTAGAACGATCAATGTTGGTCCCGACGACCTTTTATCTATGATGCTCAAGCTGATCGATAGCCTACGCACAGGTGTGGCGTGATGTTCGGGAGACTGAAGATGTCATCAGATAAGACCTACTCTCTAAGGGTAATAGTGATTTACGCGATCATCAATATGTACCCGCTATACTCATTTATGTCATCTGAGACATTGATAACGGACGTCTACATTAGGCTTGCCCTCATGGCTTCATCTACTGTATGGTTATTTGGAGTCCTTAAGGCTAATCCGGTCCCGCTAATAGTTTACTATGTATTTAATGGCCTGGTGCTGAATACCTTAATGCCTATACAGAAACCATATGTTATGATGACTCTAATCTATAGCCTCCTAGCAATACATACTGATTTCATCGTCAAATATGTTGCAGGATTAGGAACTAGAAAACACCATATCAGGATACCGTATTTCATTATAACAATCATAGTATTCATAGTGCTCGCTGGAATATTCATACTGTCCAGTATTGGAATATCGATAATGCTAAATAACTATGTAAAAACAATTGTTGCTTCATCCGTAAATATTTTCCAGGTTTTCTTCCAAGAAATAATAATGACTAGAATAGGTTCGATCATTCTATTCTTCCTCATTGTGGGATTACTATATGTTCTACTAAACGACTATATCGTATCACTGATATCCGACTTAATACTACTCAATCCTAAATTTGCTGAGGAACGTATAAGGAACATTATTTCCTACGAAGCGCATCTACTATTAATAGGCAAAGATCCTATTGTCAATATTTATAAACGTTCATCCTTATTTATTATTGGTCTTATAGTATTCGTGGGCTTAGCACCAATCTATAACATATACGTCAAGTTTTTCAATAACGAGTGGTTTGGTTACGCGATAAGCTTTGTCCTGTGGTCAGTGCTATCATGGGGGATATATAGAGCCTTTACAAACTATGTTGAAGGAGCACTTGTCCGAGCTAATGTAAGGGATCCTTTTGAGGAAGCTAAAAAGCTAGCACATGCAAGAACTGGTTTTATCCTTTCAACAATACTGCTAGCTGGATTTTTAGCACTGGTTTTTTTCATGCATGGAAATCCGTTACTAATGTTGAAGAGAACATTACTAGCCCCCGTATCCCAGAACCTCCCACCAGCCTATACTCTACCTCCTATGTACATGATCAAGGTATACTATTATACAAACCTATTATCAAACACCCTAGTTAAATATATGTACAACTATGTAGAACAAGTGGGGCAGATGTACTTGAACTTGATGAATATGATAAAGTATTTGATAAACATCTTATGGGGATAGCCAATGGTAAAAGCACGCGATGTCGTTACACCCATAATAGGGTTTATACTCGTAGGTTTCAGTATCTATGTATTTCTATCAGCCCTAAGACTCATGATCATCCGTGATGTCCCGAGCAGTCTACTGGCTACACTGATAGGTTTTGTATCGTTAAGTGGCGGTATCACGATGATACGTACATGGAGTCTTACAAGGTATCTCGCCGAGAAAAAAGAAGAGAAATAGTCAGCCAGGGGTTCACTGCGCACATCACACCCCTGTAGCGGGGTGCTCGCCAGCGGCAGGGCCTCTTCATACCAGTGTAAGATATTAGTGCTGGGACTCTAATTTTTAACTTACATATTACCAGTTTAAAGTTAGGTGGAGTACAATGGTTAGTGGCGAGTTACTGCAGTTCATGTCTCGAAGCATTAGCGGCGACATGATATATACTTCGGCAACCCCGAATATCCAGCTAGGAGGCTTCCATCCCTCCAGGGAAACTATTCCTTTAAGCCTCGTCCATCCTAAAAATGCTGAGCTAGACTGCGCACTCCTTGAGATAGGAGTTATTGTTCCGAGGCCGCATGTTCACTGGAGGGTAAAGGTTAACGGTATATCTGTTACGAAGGAATTCAAACCACATGTAACGGCTCAGCTCAAAACAGGTTTGTTTGCAAAACTGGTTTATGATATAACCAGCATCCTGAAGACCCCGGAGGGCCTTCGGAGAAGGAGAGTCAATGTAACCTTTAAACAAGATGGCGGCGAACACATAGTAATCGATCACATAGGGATACTGGCTCTATACAAAAGCGACGAAGCATACACGGACATCCTATACCTTAGCGGGGCACTAAGCATAGAGCCCGGAGAAGAATATTCCTCCGAACTAAGATATCCTGGATCAACAGGTGTTTTCAGGAGCACGGTCTTCCTGCCAAATAAATATGCTAGGGGCTCTATCGTGATTGATGACAGGCTCTCAATACCCCTCGAAGGATTCCAAGGTTATGACGAGGTAGTATCTCAACTAGACGACATAAGTCCCGGAGTCCATGTCAAGATAATTCATGAATCAGTATTTTCCCAAAGAAATGAGAGTTTCAAACATATTGGTATACAATACAAGATACAAGCCCACTAAGCTAGAGCTCGTCGATGTAGCCTATGATAAGAAGGGGGCTGAGGATGTGGATTTCATCATTAAGCTTGCGAACACTGGAGAGACAAGACCTGATATGAACATGATTGTAATAATGTATTTAGGGAATGTTGTAGCTAGAAAGATCTTCCAGCCAATTGAGCCTGGTCAAGAACGTAAACTAAGAATATCAACTAAGCTTCCGAAAGGCGAATACGATATTGTTGTTCGCACCATATGGAGAAAATTATCAAAGACATGGTTCAAGGATCGGAAACTCCGCATAAAGATCTGAACTAGTTTCAGACATAGTGTATCTCCAAATTCTTACCATCCACATATCCTTCTATGAGGCTCCGATGCTCTCTTCTTGTGCCTTTCTTTTCAACAACAACGATCTCCGGCGAAGGAACTGTTTTCTCTATCATCATGTCGAGGGTTTTGAATGACAAATATGGCAATGCATACTTAGCCATGATGTGGCCGTACGTATATCTTTGCTCGAGAGCCAGCCTAGTGTGTTTTCTAGGATAGTGTCCTCCGCCTATCCCAATCGCTACTCGTGTCTTTAGAGGCCCCTTCTCGAGGAATTCCACGACGGCTAGGCCAACTACTTCATGGTTTGAGGCAAGGCTCCACTCATCCAACGAGCTACCGATCTCGATGAAGCATAGAGGCTTCGAAATCTCTGTTGGTCCATGATGCGTGGCCTCATAACTGACCTCATATTCCCTACACTTACCTTTTTCCTCACAATAATGTTTGAGGCTAAGCAATAATCTATGAGATGCCATCGAGAAAGCTGGTGCCAGTCTGCTTGGTTTACCGCCATATGGTGCTTCAGGCCCGTAATTCCCCGTATGGTGCACGGTGAAACTCTTAACTCGTTTAGCACTCGAGTGCCGCGAGAGTATAATGTATCCATCTACATAGCCTACCCGCTTATCCAGGAAGTCGAAGTAAATAGTGTCTTCACTAAACCCCACTAAGACGAAGCGTTTTTCCTCAAAACATTCTTCCGCACCAGATATCTGCTCGGTACATTTCTCTAAACTATAGTAGTCCCTGATCCAGTATGCAATACCTTTCCCAGCTGGGTCTTTCAGACTATATATTAGACCATACATGTTCACAACACCATCAAGGCAATCATGTTATACTAGTGTAAGAATAGATTATGAAACAATGCTATTTAGGATATAGCGCTTGGAAAAAGAGGGATAACAATGTTTAAGATTAATGAAAGTATTTGGCGAAGACGTAAGATTGAGTTCTGGCAGAGGCTGTGGGAAGATCTCGAGATAGGGTATCTCGACGGAGATCTTATACCCATTCTCATACTATTCTATACAGATAGGAAAATACATACTCTAAGTAGCTGTAGTGGAAGAATAATCGTTGCTGATTCAACGTTTCCATGGAGCAGGGAAGAGACGAGTATTGTATATAAGAAGCATTCCCCCATCAGCGTGGATGAGATAGAGGATATCTTAGGATATTCTCCGGTGAGGCGATTATGGCTTAATGTTACGGGCCCCATAATACATGTTTCTACCTCAGATATGAGTACTGCAGAGAAAGTCCTGATCATTGCGAGGAACTCGGGAATGAAGCACAGTGGCATCCTCTCCTTATCGGAGAACAAGGGAATAGTCCTCGAGCTTACAACAGGTGTTAAACTTACACATTTACTAAGAACTCCGGGTACGCTGGTTACCGATTTGTCTAAATTAGATAGGCTTATTGATATTGCAAACCAAGTACTATTGGAGGGCAAAAAGATCCTATGTAGACTATATGCGACTCTGAGGAAATGCATGCCATTCATACCCGACGATGAAATAATTGGCGACCTCAGAGGCCGCGGCTTGTCTTTGGAAAAACTATCTCCTCCAAATTATTGTCGAGAACTCTTGTTATGATATGATCAATTCTTTCCAGCTCTTTTGAAAGAATGACCAGTTCTTTCTCCCCCATAGATATTGTTGGATGTGACGGCCTCAGATGGCATTTTCCAACGTCAACATCTAGCTCGCTAAACCCCATTCTCCTACCCAGCTCGATTATCTCTAGCTTGTCCATGAAAGCAACGGGTCTGTACACCGGAATGGGTGAGAGCATAGTTAGGACGGACATATTATTTAGGGTTTGAGAGGCGACCTGCCCTATCGATTCACCCGTGACTATTCCACGGCAACCTATCTTTTGCGATAATTTGAATGCGTATCTATACATTATTGCTTTGCAGGCAATGCACCTAATACCAGCGGGGATCTTAAGCTCTAGTAGAGGTTCTGATGCATTTCTAATGATATATGCCTCCATATCATACCATGGTACCCACTTATATAATAGTTCTAACGAGCGGTAAGCCCTCATAATTGCTTTCTCTCCCCAGTATGGATATAAATCAACAAATAATGGAATAATCTTGACGCCCCGCTTCATTGCTAAGACTGACGCTACTGCAGAATCTATACCGCCCGATACAAGCGATATGAGACACCCCTCTACCCCGTACGGCAACCCACCCGGGCCCGGTATTTCTTCAGTGTAGAGATATACTTTGCGCCGCCTTATCTCAACCTTGATCTCTATATCGGGCTTATCTAGATCTATCCTTAATCCCGTCCTATAAGCTACTTTATCGCTAAGCTCTTTAGCTAGGCCACGCGAGGATATTGGAGCATCGCCTCGTATGACCCTTACAGCAAAACTATCAATATCAAGGATAGAAGTGATCTCAATGATTGAATCAAGGATCTTTCTCGGAGAAAAATCTAACTGTATTGCCGGACTAAAACTTGAAATCCCAAATATATGTCCGAGTATATCGAATAATTTATTGCAAGGTTTTGGATCGATAATTATTATCCTAGGTTCATAAGCAATTATTTCTGTATTGAAACCTTCACGGGCTAGTCTTTTCTCTATGCTTTCCACTAGTCTATTAAACATATATTTTCGCGACCATGAGCCCAGTCTTACCATATACTCGCCGGGCCTCACTAGCGTGGTGTTCCATAATTCGTCCAGCATTATAACCACCATCACCATAGGTGTCGAGGGCAGGAGTTTTATTACTGTTCAATACTTCTTTTTGTTTAGGCGATATTATATGTCAGACGAAACAAAATATGTGTCTTATGAAGAATTCATAAAAATAGATCTCAGGGTAGGCAAAGTTATCAGTGCAGAGAAGGTCAAGGGGAGCAAAAAACTGTTAAGACTAGTAGTTGATCTGGGAGAGCTCGGCAAGAGGCAGATCATTGCAGGTCTAGGCAAATGGTACAAGCCAGAATACTTTATTGGAAAGAATATCATCGTTGTTGCTAATCTACAACCAAAAAAGATCTTCGGACTAGAGAGCCAAGGAATGTTGCTAGCTGCCGATACCTCAGAAGGAGCACCTGTGCTCTTAACAACCGATAAACCAGTCAAACCAGGTGCCAGGGTTAGGTAAAAGTCTTTATTAGTTACAAACAAATCTTCTTTATTTCTCAATCTTTTTCCTATATCTCATGTATTTTATCATTGCTGCAAGACTAGCGACTGCTCTTTCTGGACTGGGATAAGCAGGTATACCATTCCTATTGAGTATCTTCATAGCTTCATACGTGTCATATCCTCCAACGAAACCGGCAACTATTGGTTTCTGCTTATCCTTATGCTTCTTCGCAACATCTATAATCGCTCTTGCTAGGTCCCTTGGGTCTAGGATTGCAGTCCTACAGTATAGAACAACTATATTATCAACCTCAGGACTCTCATAAGCGATTTCCAGTGCTTTGACATAGTTCTCAATGCCGGCCTGGCCCGTCAGGTCTACAGGATTCTTAGGGCTACCGAACCACGGCATAACCTTTCTTAGTTCTTCCTTTAACCTCTCACTAGGCACTATTAGCTCGACGCCATACTCCTCCGCTGCATCCGTTGCTAGGACTCCGACTCCTCCACCGTTAGTTATTATTATTGTTCTCTCCCCACGAGGTATCGGCTGCTCCGCAAATGCTCTTGCCCAGTCAAACATCTCCTCCACGGTCAGAGCTCTTAG
>JALSQP010000081.1 GCA_026985375.1 Desulfurococcales archaeon
CTATACTTGTGTATTATTTCTCCTCTATCCGGCGAGAAATCCCATAATCCGACCAGTACGATGTCGCCCTCGTTTATCCATACTCTTCTCCGCATTTTTCCGGGTATCCTGACTTTTCTCTCGACACCATCGATGCATTTGACCACTAGGTAGTCTCCGCCGAGCAACCTTATAACCCCACAGATAATTGTTCCTTCGTCGGGCAATGGTGGTTCTTTACTACTCTCTTCCCTATATCTTCGTTTTTTCTTTTTCCTTCTTTTAGGCATTGTTTTCACCAATTAAACTATTCTTTAACCATGTACACTTTATCCCTTACTCTTACTCTTTTCAGTCGGTCACCAGTCTTTACGTTCTTTAAGCCCTTTGTCCGTGGGAACTCATCTAGCTCTCCTGTCTCCTCGTTTAGGAGATATAGCGTTGATTCATCCCCTGCTACCACCAAGAATTCCTTATCATATACCATATAGCCTGGCTTCTTCAGTCTGCCCTTCCAATAGTCATCATATGGTACACGTATGTTTGAACCATCATCGAGCATGCTGATCTTTACTCCGTGCATATCACGTGACTTCACAACACCTGGACGACCACGGTATTCTACCAGGTCGCCCTTATTTAGATCAGGCAGTCTCACGGATAACGTAGTGATCCCGTCCCAAGCGCCTTTATCGGGATTATATTTTGCCGGTTTAAACGATTCTACAACCTTAGCACCAGCGTCTCTACTCAAAAGCATTGATAGTCTCTTTGCTGCGACCTGGCTCAATAATTTCACGTCTAGACCTGTCTTCTTCTCTTTAATTTCGACTATCTCCGCCGCGACACCAGGATCCCTTAGAGCTCTTCCTATGATCTTCATGTCATTCTCGTCCAGATGACCACGGACACTCCTAATCTGCACTAATGCCTTGTGCGCTCCCCCAGCTACAGCTAAGCATCTGGGACAAGTCATCCTATTTATGTTGAGCACTAGCTCTATTTCACGTGTGACCGGATAGTAATCTGCTAGAATAACCGAGACACGGGCCTTGACCCCATACTGCGTCTTGTTTACCTTGTAAAGATCTGAGGTTATGTCTATGTCCACTATTGTTATTTTGTCACGCAAGTTTTTCTCCAGCTCTCTTAGAGCTATTCTCCTGATAACTTCTCTCATCGGTAAGGGATCTCTCCACTCACCTTTATACAACCAAGACCCACATCGAGGACATATTATTATGGTCAGTACCGGTCTTTCCCTAAATAATCCCTTACGATCGAAGAAGCAGGTTGGACACATCCCATCTATCAAGGGCTCGTCCTTGCCGAGCTTCCGGCCACACACTACACAGTATTTTTCACGCATGACCAACCCCCAGTACCGCGAACTGAGCGTGTTTAATCCCTCCAATCACGAGAATAGCATCGGGATGAACTAGTCCCCGATTAATTGCTGCTTCGACTATGTTGTTGCCTATAAGATTAGCTATAGTTGCGCCTGCCAGCATCTTGAGGGCTTCATCTATTGCGACTAGTTCTCCTTTGTAGAAAGCTGGGTCTACATAGAACTTTATATTATCGTCGTTGAGTGTAACACCGAGTAGGTCAGCGTCGCAAACAGCTATAATCACTTCTCCGCCGCTCTCGTATCTCTTAACATAAACCATGACATCATTACTCATAATCTATACTACCCCTAGGGTTTGGTGTTCTAAAATGATGGATAAATGTTTCTGTTAATGAAACAACGCGTTAAAATGCTTGGAGAGATGTTTCAGCACCGCATGCTAGGCATTTCAGTATGAATACTTTCCCTGACCTCTTAAGCTCTGTGAACCTGCTACCACATGTCGGGCATAATACATATTTCTTCACAAATATCTCGATTAGCTTGTTTATGACGTGTGCACCAAACCTGCCTTGGAGCACTAATTGTTGTGATTCATCCATATATGCTGGAACAGCTAGTTCTTTCGCAAAGTAGCGCTGAAGAATCTTGGGATCTCGGCTGAGATAATCAGCTATCCATCTGAAATTACGTATTACTGTCTTCCCACCAACAATTATTATCTCAGCCTTCGGTATCTGGAATGCCTCCTGCGACCTAACCTTAGTCGGTAACTTCGAATATGCTCTCTCTAGTAATTCATCGTATGTGTACTCACTTACTTTTTTGACCAAATCAATCACCTCATTAATGGTATCCAAAAACATCTATTTATTTACTATTAAGTGTTAACGCATAATTCAGAATAATGTTATAAATACCTTATAAGGGGCCGAAAAATGTTTTGATCATTATAGGAAAAGTTTATAGAAGTTTATGATTAAGTCCTCTCAAAGCTATTATGTATGCTGACGCTGTGTGTTTATCTAGTCTATATTTCTTCATTACCATGTCATGTTCTCTGGAGTGTGTTGTACCTTTTGGTTTTATGTATTCTATTTTGACTGAGTATAGTGGTGCTTTCATTGATATCATTTCTATAACGCTACTCCTAAACACAGAGACCTTACAATTATAGTTTCTATGGAGTCTCCTCCCATTCCTTACCCAGAAAAGCCTTAATCTACCCAGAATACTTGGGTTCTCTAGAAATAAGGTCTTGACACCATGATTGTAAGCATACTTCATCATTTCGTGTATCTTCATACCTATTACTGTTCTTGCTCTTCTCCTTGGATAGCCTCTAGCTGTTATCTCCCTAAACCAGAACGTGTAGGTATCCCTAAGGTTTCCCTTACCATCAATTATCACCAAATTGATTCTGTCCGTATTGACATCTACACCACCATATAGTTTACCATAATTTCTCCTATACCTCGTCATGTGCTTGTAGTAGAAGTCTAGCGGTAGCGTTAATTGTATTTCTCCATTAACCCATAGTTTGTTCTTTCTAAATCCGTAGTTTTCAATGACCACCCTAGCTGTGTGTTTTTGTTTTTCTTCGAGTATCTTGTCCAGTAGTAGCTTGTAGTTCTTGGGCATTGTTGGTTTAACGATTATTCTTTCCGCTTCACCACGATAGTTTATCGTTGTTA
>JALSQP010000082.1 GCA_026985375.1 Desulfurococcales archaeon
ACCCATCTCTACATGGAGCTTACCACCCCATCTTTCTTCCACTTTCCTTATGGTTTCCATTATTTTTTTGTCAACTATGTCTGCAAGGATAAACCCATTAGCGCCGAAAGCCCTGGCGACTAATGCTACATGTGTTGTTATTCTTTTATCTCGCTCCGGTCTATGTCCGTATCTCAGCACATATATTTTCTGCATTTAAATCACCACTTGAAATGTCGTTGATAAGTCTCTTGAGTAATTCTATATTATAGCCTGTTCTAGCTGAGATCATTATGGGTATTTCAGATGGTTCTAGTAGCTTATCGAGTTTTCTGAATATTTCCATCAAGTCCTGCGGATCTATAAGGTCGATTTTATTCAATGCGACAATTACGGGTTTTCCATGAATACCTAGACCGAGTAAAATCTTTCTCGTTTCTCTAAGCTCCTTTAAGGCTTCATCAACCCCCTTAGAAATATCGATTACATTAATTACTATATCGGAGTAAACTATCTCTTCCAGTGTTGCATAGAATGCATCAATGATCTCAGGAGGAAGATCCCTGATAAACCCGACGGTATCTATAACAATGAATTTCTTTCCATTGAAAAAGAAGGAACCAGTCTTAGGATTGAGTGTTGTGAACGGCTCGGGTCCTACTGGTTTATTATAGCCTGTTAATGTGTTGAATAGTGTTGTTTTACCCGAGCATGTATATCCTACTATAGAAACATGGGGCAAACCATATTTGATCCTCTTTTTCCTTCTTATCTCTCTCGTCTTACTTAGTTTGCATAGTTCTCTCCTTATCCGCGCTTCGCGCTCTTTCGCCATTCTATAGTATTTTTCATAGCCATAACGTCCCGAGCCGAGGAATCCGTGGAGTTCACCTAGTTTTGCTCTTCTAATAGCTTCTTTAATAATTGGCAGCCTATGCTTTAATCTTGCTAATTCTATTTGCATTTTTGCTTCTTTGCTTCCAGCATGCAACGCGAATATTTCGAGAATTAGGTCAATCCTGTCAACGGGTTCTTTTCCGGTTGTCCGTAATAGATTGATCTTTTGAACGGGTCTAAGTCTATCTAAAACTATGATCTCAGACTCAGTATTTTTGATGTACTCGAGCCTGTTCATAGGAATATAGTACTTTGGATTAGGTCTACGTACATATATTATGTCTTCAATTCCAGGATAAACCGTTCTTACCAGGGCGAGTTCTTCCTCGAGGTGACTCCTGTATTTATGTGGTATGAAAACCAGTGCTGTATTCATTGGGATTACTTCCCTTCTTTCCTAATCTTTATCAGGTCACCTACGGTGAAGTAGTCATCTCCCTTCTTACTGTCATAGTCAAATTCAACCTCGTCTGCAATAGGCTCTAATAGAGTTATCCCCAATACTTTTTCGAGCCTTCTAGCAAGCTCGATGCTGGGTTTTAGGCGTCCAGCTTCAACCCTCTTTATTACATTTTCTTTTTCTCTAACTTTTTGTGCCAGTACTTTCTGGGTCCACCCAAGTCTTTGTCTAGCTCTCCTTATTCTCTCGGCATAGTCTTCTACAACCTCGTAATCGTCCTCAAGTATTCTTCTAGGTATTCTCCTCGGTGGTCTGGGCTTTATAGGTCTAGGCTTCTGCGTTGCTAATGAGGGTGTACTAAATGTTCTTTGAGTAGGAACACTTCTTTTCTTCATTAACCTGTTATAACACTGTGGGCAAACAGTCATTACTACTCCTTCGACCATAACAGTTCTACATAGCCGTTCATCATGGATCTCTCTGCCACATAATTCGCAGTAGCAGGGCATTTTCTCATCCTCAGATAGTGATATTAGATACTATGGTTTTTAGGGGTAGATATAATCATTAGTACTTAGGGGTTGATGCTTATGAGCACTAATGAATCTAAGGACACGTTAACGGGTAAGATGAGCACTGACGACTACATTAGGTTCTTAGAGTCGAAGCTGAGATGGTTGGAGGTCGAGAAGGAGAGACTGAAGATGCAGATAAAGTATTATCAAACAGAGATCGAGAAACTACTATCTCCTCCACTCGTAGAGGCAATAGTGATCGATGTACTCGATGATGGAAGAGCTATTGTTAAAAGCACTACTGGGCCAAACCTAATTGTCAGTGTCAGCGAGAAGATAGATAAAGAGAGGCTTCATCCGGGGATGCATGTCGCATTAAATCAGAGGGGTTCAACGATCGTTGAAATACTTCCGGATTACGAAGACCCATACGTTAAATCGATGGAAGTTATTGAGAGACCAGAGGTTTCATTCAGCGATATAGGCGGTCTTAAGAGCCAGATCCAAGAGCTTAAGGAAGTTGTAGAATTGCCTTTGAAGAACCCAGATCTATTTAGAGAAGTCGGTATTGAACCTCCGAAGGGGGTACTCCTCTATGGCCCACCAGGGTGCGGAAAAACGCTTCTAGCAAAAGCTGTAGCTCATGAGGCTGGTGCAACATTTATCAGTATCGTTGGGAGCGAGCTTGTTCAGAAATTCATAGGTGAGGGTGCTAGAATAGTAAGAGAAGTCTTTAGACTGGCCAGGAAGAAAGCCCCTGCAATAGTGTTTATCGATGAAATAGACGCCATAGCGGCAAGAAGACTAGATATCGGAACTAGTGGTGAGAGAGAAGTCCAGAGAACCCTTATGCAGCTACTTGCAGAAATAGATGGTTTTAGACCTCTTGATAATGTTAAGATAATAGCAGCTACTAACAGAATAGACATACTAGACCCGGCTATTCTGAGACCTGGAAGATTTGACCGACTAATTGAAGTTCCACTACCTGACCTAAATGGTAGATATGAGATATTCAAAGTACACACACGTAGGATGAAGCTCAGAGATGTAGATTTGTATGAACTAGCTCGCCGCGCTGAAGGAGCTACGGGAGCCGAGATCAAGGCTATAGTTACGGAGGCTGGATATAATGCTATACGTGATGGACGCAAATATGTTACTATGACTGATTTCATCAAGGCTGTCGACAAGGTCATGACGAAGAAATACATACGTGATAATAATATGAAGTATCTGGACAACAAGCGTGAGAAAAGATTGTTCTCGCCGATATTCCAGTAGACCGGTGTTGGTTTTTGCTAGTTCGCCCTCCCACACTTTCTGAACTTAAAGAGCTCAGAACAATAGCTAAACTACAATTTAGAGGAATACCTGATAGTTTCATTCCTGAAAACATACGTCTCGTATTGAGTACATCAACACATAAGATAAGGTATCTTATTTTAGATGGTAAGCATTATTTATCGATGAGAGCGAGTGATTATAGATTCATACTTCATATTCCTGCAGGGCTAACATTACATCAATTGTTGCCCCAGCCATTCTGTAGAGTTTATGTTAATCATAAATATGCGGGTTTCATAGCTGATGGGGGAAATGTGTTTACCAAGCATGTTGTATGGGCAGATCCCGATATAAGACCTGGCGATGAAGTTGTTGTGGTAGATTATGAGACAGGAGAAGTTATTGGTGTGGGGAAAGCCTCTAAGCCCGGATGGGAAATGATATATTATGGATGGGGCGAGGGAGTTAGGATTAGGGAGGGAATAAACGAGGTATAAAATCTTGGTAGCAAGGATAAAGGCCTTTATGCTTAAGGGATTTAGTCCATCAGAACTCAAAGACTCGATCTTCGTGACGGGTTATCAAGGCTTTGGAATGGTCGGATATCTAACTAGTAGACATATAGCTATGGAGCTGGGTCTTCGAAGGGTAGGCTTCATAATAACTCAGCACATGCCCGAAGCAACATTCTATAAAAAAGGATATGGGCTCACCTATCCTTTCGAACTGTATTATGGTGTTGTAAATAATAAGAAACTACTGGTACTCGTTAACCATGGTACACCCCATGTACGTGAAAGGACAAAATACGCCGAATATCTGGGCTCTTGGCTAAAAAGTGTAGGCGTAAGTGAAGCCATCCTTATAGGCGGGCTAGACCCTGCTGTAAGGGAGAAGGAAGATGAAAAATACCGATGGATCCCAATAGGAGACTGTAAAAGACAGCTAGACGCACCGTTGCTCGAAGAAAAACACGTTATAGGACCTCTTGCTCTAACAATGCTATTCCTAGAAGCCAACGACATTCCAGGTGTGGCTATATTTGCTTATACGGAGCTGTACCGCCCAGATCCTAGGGCTACTGCTGTTGCTGTCGATATTATCTCAGATATACTGGGGGTTAAGATAAATACTGATCGCCTCCTGGAAGAAGCTAAGGTCATAGAGAGGATCGAGGAGAAGAAAAAAGAGATGCTCAAGGCTCTCGAGGGCGAGGTCGAGACTGAACGAGAGCATCCAATGTATGTCTGATACATTTAATGCCATGCTCTAAAAGCATCCCACATACTGCTTCTGACAAGTTTTCGGACCAGGAATCATGAACATAATATACTATTACCTCATCCATGCTCTTTTCAATCCCCTTGAGTTTTATTATTGTGTCAACAATCTCATTTGAGCTTTCGATAATGGTATAACGGTCGATGTTGTCATTGTATTCATGTTGGAAGAATGGGTAAGTGTTAGAAAGGCTCGGTGGAAATACACCTAGGAATGGATGATAAAGTAGGCATTCTTCATTAGGAATTATTTCCTTAACTAACTCGATGATGTTGCTATAAGGTTTCCTAGTAGCTGGTACTAAGTAAATGGTATTTCCAAGGTCTAGCTTGGACAAGACGAATTTGTATACGTTATTTTTAATTGCTCTGAGTCTCGGATGATACAAGCTATCATGGTCGTTCATCATTATGGCGAAGGTATTAGGTTTTGTAATAGGATTATATTTTTCGAGTAACCTAACGTATTTCTTAACTATATTAAACGCTGATCTAAGCGATGGGTGGGCTTTACTCTTATATTCAAGATACTCCCATAATCTACCTTCCTTTATATGTTCCTTGATTTTCCTGAGCTCCTCCATGAGGATATATAGATTATGAGTCGCTAATAATCTGATCTGCTCCTTCCTCTTTAGACTCTTTAACTCTGCTAGCGTATATCTGGAACATACTGGGCAATTGCATGGGAGATAGGTTAGCTCGTCTAGCCGTCTTGTCCCTGTCTCAGTCATGTAACGCCCGTCTCGGGCGTATAGGATATAGCTAGCACTATCAAAAAGGTCTGCACCCAAAGCTACTAGAAAGGGTAGAATCATCGGGTGCCCGACGCCAAATACGTGGAGTGGTTTCTGAGGGGGTAAATGTAGTCTTGCTAGTGCGGCAAGCTCTACTATGTCCGCATAATCATATCTTTCAAGAAGCACTGTAGGAGAACCTAGTGCGTGGATGTGGTAGGGATACTTCCATGCGCGTAGGCTGGAGTAGAGCACGAGATCCCTATATGGTGCTCCCTGAATAGGGAGAACCCATAATTGATCGGTATCCATTATTAGAGGTAAGGCTTCCGTTGCTCTATCAAAAGTCTCGAAGACAGCTCTACGTGCTTCTTCCCATGACATTTTAGTTCCTGTTGGTACATCAAGTATAACGCCTATGTCAACATCGATCTGTTTCTCATACTCGATTATTGTCTTATTGTCTATTTCAATGTCTCCATAGACCAGTACTTGGTATCCTCCCGAGTCAGTCATGATTACTTTGTTCCATTTTAGCGCGTCGTGTATGTTCTTGGGTCTTCCTCTATTTCTTCTATAGAAGAGGTATGCGTTTGTAATAAAGGCGTTAAAACCCATTTTCTCGATTACATATAAAGGTACATCTTGACGAATAGGATCAATTACGGGAAAAAGGTAGGGTGTTTCTATTGTTCCGTTTTTTGTTTTTAGCTTTGCTATTCTTCCAGCTAGATCATATTCTTTCGGGTCATAGTATTCCAAATTACTTTCCCTTTAGAACCTTCTTTCTTTCCTCCATATACTTCTGGAAGAACTCATAGATGGTCTGTGCTAATGGGCCTGTGCCTTCCACACCTTTCTCTGTAACCTTGTAGCGGCTCTGGATAATCACAGCTCTAGCTTCAGGTATTATCTTGATTAGATGCTCAGGTATACGCATGTTTCTCATGATGAACTCCTTGAAGTCTTCGGGCTCGAACAATGGTATTTCTGTTGTCAGTATCTCCGAGACTCTCTCTCCTTTGATAAATACTTTAGGATACGTATTACCATTGTTATCGACAGCGTTTTCCAACAATAGGTTCAGACTCGGATGATCGAAACCAACTAGTTTTCCCTCGTAATATCGTCCATCAGCAAGAATAACCTTGATCTTCTTGTCAATTAGGCCGGCGAGCTCGGCCGCTAATCGTCTGGAAGCATCGATTATGCCCATATCGTATCACCTTTAGGGAAAACTAATATCCGAGTAGGGATATATTGAAATTGCGCTTATAATGATATGCCCTACTTGGGGGTTATGGGATGCCGATATACAAGTGTAGGATTGATAGTATTGAGCCGCTCAGGTTGCCCGATGTCTATAGGGCTAAGCTTAGCTGTGATGATGCATCAATGGAAGTTGAGCTTCATGAAAAGATAATGAAGTTAAGACAAGGAACAGATGTTGAAGTATATATTGATAAGAGTAAGGATAAGTGTCTGCGATACAATTTCTGTGGCCGAGCATATGTAGTCTCGATCAATAAATTCGAGGACTATTATCGTGTAGTATTATCTATTGCGGGGCTTCTTGTTGTTGTTAAGCTTCGTGAACAGCCTAGGGCACCGTTTAAAGTTATGAATGAAATATATGTCGGTATTAGGTTTATTTAAGTATAGTATACTTTCTTAGTACAAATTACTTCATTCTTGATCATGTATTTAAGCATATGTAAAATAATCTTCCTAAATCGGGGAGTCAATTATAAAGGGATGACATTGAAACACGAGACCATGATATTGGTCGAACTGCTTAGGTACGATGATTCTACTGATGACAAGGTATTCGAAGAGCTTCTCGAGCTACAGCGGTATATAGCTCTCCGGACAGCCAAAAACAAGGATTTAGAGTACTATATCGTATCTTATAGTAAGAGGAAAGGAAAGGATAAGGGCGTTGTAATAGTAGTTCGAGGAATGCCTGAGATAGCATATAGAGAATCAGAACTACTAGTAGACTATATCAAGAGCAGATTTACCACGATCACTTGTAACCGTCTAAATAATCGTGGCGAGACAGTAAAGCTAGAGCTTCCTGTATCGCAAAATTTTTTCTGAGACTCTTTAGGAGAAGATATGATCAAATAAAGGGATTTGCTGTAGTCGATTTTATGCAGGCAAGCATTAGATATCCTACACGACTCATTAGTAGAAGTATTGAGAACCACATGGGGAATAATGAAATAGTTCTAGGAAAGGCTCTGGGCTGTAAGCAGGAGCCACTTATTGTAATGCCAGTTAGTATGCTATATAGACATATTCTCGTAGTAGGAGCAACTGGTTCAGGCAAGACTAGGACAACGGCATTTATTATTAACTCATTACAGTACGCCTATCCACACAAATATAGGATAGTAGTCCTGGACTGGCATGGCGAGTATGGATCTCTTTTGAAGAAATATGTTTATGTAGACCCTTATAATGCTCCCGTCAATATCGTTGATATAAAAACGTTATCATGGATAGAAACACTATACGATGTACTAGGGCTAACAGATCCCCAAGCATACGTTCTCCAGAAAATAATCGAGAAATCGAACATTGCTTCAAGTATCGATATCAGGAAACTATATAGGCTAATTGAAGAAATGGATACCGAGAATGTTAACTGGTTGAGAGAAGTAAAATATGCATTACTAAGAAGACTCGCCCCACTGGTCTACGGTGATAATTATAGACTCTTTACAGGGATCAAAGACTTTCTTGAGCTGTTCAAGAATAGGACTACCTATGTTGTAGATCTAAGTATGATACGAGAGACAAGGATTAAGAGAGTGTACGCTACATTCATTATTCGTTACGTTTTCGACTATGCTCTAAGGAATAGTATGCACGACACTGTACTTGTGATCGAAGAAGCACATAATCTTATGAAGAAGAGTAATTCTCTAGAAACAATTACACGTATGTTATCAGAGATACGTAAGTTCGGTGTTGGTGTTATAATAGTGTCTCAGTCTCCCAGCGGCCTTAGTCATGATATTATGAAGAACACTGCTTCCAAGATAATTCACTCGATAAAATCATCCGTAGACTTAGAGATTATATCTAGATCACTTATATTGGATAAAGAACTCATTAGCGTAATCCCTTATCTCGAACCAGGAGAAGCAGTTGTAACTCTACCAAATTATAAAAAGCCGTTGTTGGTTAAAATAGGGAATTTACCTGAAAAACTTTGAAGATCTTACTCTTCTTCCTCCTCTTCACCACTCTTTCCGGTCTCCTCGGGTTTTTCGACCTTACTTGCCGCTATAATGTCATCGATCCTTAGAATTATTGTTGCGGCTTCTGTTCCTGCCTTTAGCGCATTAGCCTTTACGCTTACAGGCTCAATTACACCTAACTCCATCATATTGGTGAGATCTCCTGTGAATACATTAACACCCATCCACTTACCCTCCGGTGTCTCGTGAGCTGCTCTTAGCTTCATTATTATCTCTACAGGGTCTAGTCCAGCGTTCTCTGATAGCGCCATGACCAGTCCTTCTAGTGCCTTTGCAAATGCCTCAATTGCCAGCTGCTCCTTACCTCCAACGGTCTTTGCAAACTTTCTGAGATGCTTTGCTAGCTCTGTCTCAACGGCTCCTCCTCCCGCAACGATCTTGCCATCCTTAATCGCGTCTGCAACGGCTGCTAGAGCGTCTCGTGAGCTTCTCTCAGCCTCATCGACCAGTCTCTCTAGTCCTCCACGTATCACTATGCTTACCGCCTTGGGGTTCTTGCATCCTTCAATGAACACCATCTTGTCTTCTCCAACTTTTCTCTCCTCAACAAGCTTTGCTTCGCCGAGATCTTCAGGCCTTAGGTCGTCGATGTTGCTTACTATTCTTCCTCCTGTTGCTCTTTCTAGTTTCTCCATGTCGCTTCTCTTTACTCTTCTTACTGCCAGTATTCCTTTCTTGGCGAGGAAGTGCTGGGCAACCTCATCAATACCCTTCTGGCAAATCACAACATTAGCACCAGTCGAAGCAATCTTCTCAACCATCTTCTTGAGAATCTCTTCCTCCTGCTCTAGGAATGCTTTTAGCTGTGAAGGATCAGTTATTCTGATCTCTGCATCGATCTCAGGCTTTTCTATCTCTAGTGGTGCATCAATTAATGCTATCTTGGCGTTTTCAACTTTTCTAGGCATGCCTGGATGAACTACTTCCTTGTCAAGGACTACACCATATACTAGCATTGAGTCAATTAGGCTGCCACCATACTTCTTTATGATCTGTACGTTATCTAGATCGATGTAGTATTTGTTACCTCTTTTCTCAACGATCTGTTTGACGGCCTTGACGGCTAGTTCGGCGAAGTATTCTCTCGCGTCGTGTACAGCCTTGCTTGTGAGGCTGGTCTTAGCGATCTTCTTGAGGCTTTCCTCATCGTTTATGTCTATGGGCTCTGCGATCTCGTAGAGATACTTGAGTGCTTCATCAAGCGCTTTTCTATAACCACTAACTATGACCGTTGGGTGTATGTTTTTATCTAGAAGCTCCTCGGCGTGTCTTAGTAGTTCGCCAGCGAATATTACAGCGGTCTTAGTTCCGTCGCCGACTTCTTCATCCTGACCCTTTGCAATCTGTACTAGCATTTTGGCTGCTGGATGTTGAACCTCCATTTTGTCGAGAATTGTTGCACCATCATTGGTTATTGTTACGTCTCCTAGGGCATCTACAAGCATTTTGTCCATTCCTTTGGGACCGTAAGTTGTTCTTAGGGTTTCTGAAATGGCCCTTACAGCCATTATGTTTGTTCTTAGGGCTTCTCTCCCTACGGTTCTCTTAGTGCCTTCCTTGAGTATTAGTACAGGTATTCCCATAGGCTCGACTACCATTGTGATCACCTAAGCTTGTAATGGTTATGTATTACCTCTTTTGCCATTATACCACATAAATGTGCTTCTATATAAAGTTAACTCTCTGGGAAACAATAATTTTAAAACCACATATATCATTCAAAATCAACAGTGCCTGAATGGTGATAGGAATGGGTAAAGTAAGAACGAAAATGATCAAGAGAACCGCTAGAGAGCTACTTGAGAAATACCCTGATGTATTCACAAATGATTTTGAGCACAACAAGAAAGTAGTTAGTCAGCTCGTTATAACAGGATCAAAGCGTGTGAGAAACCAGATAGCAGGCTACATAACACACCTGGTAAATATAAGGCTTAAGCGTGAGGCACGTACGATTTCTTAACATCTCAAGGTTAGTTGAAATTGGATAGAATCAAAGCATCTAATAACACCTTACATCTTCCAATCAATATTGAGCTTCAAGGAAACAGAATCCTAATCAATTATATGGGTAAAGAGATCAAAGCATACATCTATGTATGTGATGGGACGAAAAAGGACATCGATAAAGAAATAAAAGAACTAGATATCTCTCCATCTCATCCCATAGCAATCATACCTTTTACTATGATAAACTCCATTTGGCAAATAGTGTTTGGTATAATTAACTATGAAATTATACACACATATCGGAAAAACTTATATGATAAATTTAGAAATAAGGGGCTCCTTCTATCTATGCTAATAACAGGCGAACAACAGCTAGGTGATATTATTAATAGATTAAGAGATGAATATGTCCGCTCTAATTCAAAATATTTTGTGATCTCGCTCCAAGACTGCATAATCCTATCCGATAAATGTAGTGAAGATGTACAGATCAATGCGTCTATCGAGCCGAGGCATCTTATAAAAAACGTGGATAATTATCTGAAACTCATATGAGGGCCCGGTAAAAATTACCATTCTTCCTCTTCTTCCCACCATTCTTCTTCCTCTTCCCATTCTTCTTCCTCTTCTTCCCACCATTCCTCCTCGAAGTATACCACCATGAATTATCCCCCGCGTGTCTGTTGGCCCATAATGGAATTGGCTCCTAAATGATATTAAAATATATGGTTATATCAAAAAGGTCTCCTCCTATATATAGTAAGGCTCTTGTTGATAGACAATTTTTAATAACCCATATATTACAATCCATATGCGTAACTCTAAGTAAAAGATTAACAGTTAATGGGGACAGATATGGTCAGATTTTGCCCCAGATGTGGTGGACCAATGGTTCCGGTCAAGAAAGACAAGCAGGTATATCTTAGATGCCTCAGATGCGGCTACACGATCAGGGCAGATAAAAAGGCGACAGAATCCTATAGAATAAAGTATCAGGTTGAAGAAGATAAGAGAGTTATAACTTCAAAAGCCACGGAAGCCGAACGCCCTGTCCTTTCCCCAGAAGAGAGAGAAATTCTTAGGGAATACTATGAAGTATTTCTTGAAACGTTTCAGGAAGAGGAAGGCGGTGAGGATTAAAAGAGATAAGTTATCAGTACCTCACCCGAAATCATCATTAGCCGTTAAGGCCTCTGTGCCGTCACCAATCATCATTTAGTTCGGCATAAGTTACTTTACTGAAATATCCTTTAATAACTAGATTCTCGGTTTTCTTGAATTGAATAGATTGAATTAGTAGACGACCCTAAGCTTTGCCTAAATGTTGTATAAAGCGGGCTGATATCAATGCCAAGAATAGCGGTGGTCGATAGAGAATATTGTAAACCTAATAAATGTGGCTTAGAATGTATACGTTTCTGTCCAATTAACAAGAGTCGCCGAGGCACGGCGATCGAATTATCC
>JALSQP010000083.1 GCA_026985375.1 Desulfurococcales archaeon
AAAAGATAAAATCAAACAATATCACAGAGCTGATAGGTAATGTTATCATCGTAGATGAGGCATGGAGAATTTCACGCCTGGAAAGCCTTAAACGACTTATAAAAGAGGGGAGAAGTAGAAAAGTACCGATAATTCTTGCAACACAAAATCCTAGCGACATACCTAGGGAACTCTATGAGAACATTCAAACAGTCATAGTTTTTGGTTCTCCTAATCAGGAGTATCAAGATCAGATACGTAAACTGTTGGGGATACCACAGAAGATAGCGCGTAGACTCTCATATCTAGGGGTTGGCGAGGCACTAATTGTCAATACAGAAGCCCAGAAACCGATCATAGTAAAGATTAAGCTTCCTCAGAGACTAAGACATAAAGGGATGGTTTCGTAGAAAGGCGATGATGTGAGGTGGGCTTTACCGAAGAAAAGATGGGGAGTGCGGTCGTATCTGAGCACAGCAGGAAATATTTTATAAAGAGGCTTCCTAGAAAACTCCATTGAACCACATTAAAGCAGAGGTGGAAGGATATGGGTGGTAGACAGCGTACAAGTCTGTTTATGACCAAGGAAAAGACCACTGAAAGGATGAGTAGGGAACTAGCTAAGTCGAAGAAGACAGGCAAACAAAGGAGGAAATAATGTTTTCTCTCGAGATAGCTCTGCCGTCAAGCGTTGTTTCTATAGAACACGGTCTTTTGCTCCGTACATTAAAAATTTATCAAATAATTAGGTATGCATCGATTTTCGGGACTGAGAAAATTATTATATACTATGATAGTTTTATTCCACGAACTATTGATGAGAAAATTAAAGCTCTAATAAGGAAGATACATAATTACTTAACTACTCCCCCGTATCTCCGTAAAAAACTAATGCCTCTGGACAAAGACCTAAAGTTTGTAGGAGCTCTCCCTCCTCTAAGACTGAACATATATGATGTATCAATGAAACCTAGGCCTAACGAGATACGTGTTTGTTTAATTCGTAGGAGAAATGATAAGTTTACTGCTGATTGCGGATTAAAAAAAGAAGTTCTGATCATAGATGATGAATCGAATATACGTGAGGGTTTGGGAATAGTTAGAATAATTGACGCTCATAGGATGATCGGTAAATATATTGATAAAGATAACTGCAATATCTATTTAGGTCCTTCCATAGCTTTTGAGTATTCACTTAAGAACATTATAGAGAAAGAACAAGGCACAAACATATGTATAATCGCTACAAGTAAGTATGGCACCGTCCCTAAAGCTGAAAATGTAAGGAGAGTCTTGTTCAATAAGAGTAGACTACTCGTTTTATTCGGTTCCCCGTATGGAGGACTATATGAGATCGCTGAGAATGAAGGCTGGAAACTAGAAGATAGGATAAAATATATATGGAATACCATACCGGGACAACATGTGAAAACTATAAGAACAGAAGAGGCACTCATAATAACCCTAGGGCTGATTAATTTATTAATCCGGAAGTGAGGTTTTATAATACCCTAAGTATTGTAAGATAGTCCGGCATGGCAGGTGAAGACGATGGGCCATAGAAAACACAGTGCGCCAAGACATGGAAGCCTGGGGGTAAGACCACGTAAGCGTGCAAGCAAGATAGTGCCACGTGTCAGAAGTTGGCCTGTGATCGTTCTAGACAAGCCGAAATTATTAGGATATGCTGCTTACAAGGCTGGAATGACCCATATACTGGTCATCGATGACAGGCCTAACAGAGACACTACCGGCAAAGAGATATTCGTACCAGTAACAATACTTGATGCACCGCCAATGCTTATACTCGGAATAAGAGCATATAAGCGATTCCCGATGTCAGGACTGCTCTCGATAGGCGAGGTCTGGAAAGACCCGACAGAATCATTAACAACGCTTCTGGATGAGATCTACAAGGACAACCCATTCATCGAGATAACTCCCGAGGAGTTAACCCGTAAATATCTTCACGGACTTAGAAAAGTTAATCCTGGACTCGTTAAACCCGAGAATAGTGGTTACAAATTCGTTGTCAAGTATCATGAAGAGAAAATATCCAAGATCAAGGCCAGCAATCCCGATGAGATCCGCGTCATAATGTCAACTATACCAGCACTCTCGGGGATCGGTAAGAAGAAGCCAGAGATAGTTGAAATAAAGATCGGTGGTGGCACGGGTATCGAGGAACAACTCGATTACGCTGTGGGGCTTCTTGGCAAATACGTTGCTGTATGGGATGTGTTTAGAGAGGGACAATTCATTGACGTCATAGGCGTAACTAAGGGTAAGGGATTCCAGGGCGTTGTCAAGAGATTTGGCGTCAAGGAACTACCCAGATGGCATAAGCATAGAAAAGGAAGCAGAAAAATAGGCTCCAGAAGCCCAGGATTCGGAACAATGAGCGAGACGCCTCAGGCAGGACAAATGGGATTCCATAGGAGAACAGAGTACAACAAACGAATAATAAAGATAGGAAAGAACGGCTGGGAGATCACGCCTAAGGGAGGATTCCTTGGATACGGGGTCATCTTCGGACCCTACCTCATGCTTCATGGAAGCGTCGTAGGCGTCAGAAAGAGGTTGCTCGTACTCCGTGAACCGATAAGGCCCACGGAGTGGAAGCCTGAAGCAGCCCCTAAGATAGTATATGTTAGCCACGAGAGCAAACAAGGTGTATAAACATGACCTGGTCAATCCTGATACCCTACAAGCTTAGGTCTAAGACGGGAGAAGTTATAGGCATAGATGGAAAAACAGTGAGGACCATTGATCTACCCATAATCTTCAGCCTGCCGATAAGAAGAGACCTTATAAGGAGAGCATACCTATCCGCGTTCACTGCTATGCTCCAACCTAAGGGCAGAGACCCGATGGCTGGTAGGAGAACAACAGCCAGAAGCTTCGGAGTAGGTAGAGGTATTGCGAGAGTCCCAAGACTCCCCAATGGTCGTGTAGCATTCGTAGTATTTGCTAGGGGAGGCCACGCAGCATTCCCGCCACGTCC
>JALSQP010000084.1 GCA_026985375.1 Desulfurococcales archaeon
TAATACCTTACAGGTGAACCCCGGACATGAATAACGTGTTTAGATGCCTTATTATATGTGGTAAGGAGTGCTGTACTTTTAAGAACATTGAGGATGCCCCTCTTGTTTTTCCATGGGAGAGGAGATCATTGGAGCGTCTCGCCACCGAGAGGGGAGTTGGAAGCCTCGAGTTCAGACCATATGCTGGGTACGTTTCTGGCAATAAAGCATATGTTCTCCTCTACAAATGGATCATCATTGGAAAATGCCCATTTCTAAATGGACATAAATGTTTAATTCATAAGGACAAACCACTGGCATGCAAAATGTATCCATTAATCATAGGCTGGGGAGATAATACATTACGTGTAAGCGGTAGTTGTCCATGGGTCAGAGAAAACATTGAGTTTATAAGAACAAATGATCCGCGCAAAGTATTCCCTGAAGAACTACCACACGCGCTTAAAGCCTTTGCGATCTTGTCGAGCATAGATGCTATTGCGAAGAAAAAAGAATGGATAAAGAGAGTAGGGGACGAACCAGCAGATTATGAAGAGCTGAACGATATTGATGAAGTGATTGAAATTAAATAGTATTTGGAAAGAAATAGTTTATGAAAAGGCCTGATCCACCGAAGCGTTGATGCGGACCGAGGCCTCGTTCAGAGGCTCTAAGCCGATGAAGCACGTATTGTAACTATTATAAGGCTTTGTTCCTCAAGTCTAGACTAGGGTTGGGTGAAAGATCTATGTCACAGCGATCAATCGAGATCGATAAGATTCTAAAATACGTCAAAGTCCGTAAGCGAAGATATCCGGCTGAGATCGTTGACGAGAACCACATACACGTCTTCATTCCCCTGAGAACTGTTATGAGGATGAAGTTCTTGGATCTGCCGTTCAAGACTGTTAATGGAGAGCCGGTGATAATGGAGGTAATGCCCCTTGCCGTCCTCGAGGAGGAAAGCTATACCTACAAAGTCGAGGGCCTAGAATTCTACGATAACCTAACGCTGTGGCGTGAAGAGGATAAGGGACATGTATATCTCGAGAAGACAATAATAGGTCACGAGTACGCGTATAGGGCCTGGATGCCTCTGGGTCTCTACTCATTGATAGCGTCAAAGCTGGCTGAGAAGTACGGCTACACTGTCGAGGTTCTCCCCGAGGAAAAGATACTGATCATAGAGGCGGAGAAAACCTTCCCACTAGAATCACGTGTTAGAGAAGCAGTACGGGAAGCCCTTCATATCGATAAGGAGACAAAAAAGATCATATCTAAGCTGGAGAACATGCTGTCGAGGCGGGCCCTCCGGAAAGTATCAGAGAAGCTCAGAGTAGAGATCGGTGAGATCGAGAACATACTTAGCAAACCCGAGCAAGCCTCAACAACCCCGTGAAGCGAGGATCCATGGAAGTATACGTAGGGACAAGCGGCTGGGCCTACGACTGGAATGAGTGGGGAAGCCTAGACTGGTACATCAGGTACTCAGGCCTCAACGCAGTAGAGCTTAATGCTAGTTTTTATAGGTTCCCCTTCCCGAACCAGGTAAGATCTTGGGCTCGGAAATCCCGAGACCTACGATGGGCGGTTAAAGTCAACCGTATAATAACGCATTACAAGCGGCTTAGAGAAACATCCTATTCGACATTCGAGAAGTTTCTGAGACTTTTCCAGCCACTAGATAGTAAGATCGACTTCTACCTCTTACAGCTCCCTCCAACATTCAAGCGTAGCCCAACAAATATTGAGCATCTCATAAAGTTCTTAGAGATATTCGGGCTAGGCCCAAGGCTTGCGATTGAGTTCCGTGATCCAAGCTGGTTCAATGAGGAAACAATATCTCTTTGTAGAAGGAACGGTGTAACCCTCGTCAGCATAGATAGTCCGATCGGAGTATGGATTTGGAGCAGTAACGACATAGTCTATCTCCGCATGCATGGTAGGAGTAGCTGGTATGCCCACGAATATACCGAGGAAGAGCTCCGCGAGGTGGCCGAGAAAATACGTGTTCTTAATCCCGTGAAAACCTATGTTTTCTTCAATAATGACCACTGGATGCTGGAGAACGCTCGGACCATGATGAAAATACTCAAGGAGTAACGAATCCCTAGCCTCTTCTTGCTTAAATCTCTAAGCATACAATATTATTTTAATGGGATAAGCCGTGGACGTTGGTAAGTACTATAGCGATCCTTCAAGGCTAATGGAGATTACTGAGTACCTGAAAGGGAGATGGGTAGGCCTTGAGGGTGAGAACAGGAAATGGGTGCGGTGGGAGGACAATAGACCACTGATCATCAGTAAGCCAGAGGATGTACTGAGGCTTCTCAGGAAATATCATTTCATCAGGCCACGAAGTATCTACGGCACGATAGAGGTATTCAAAACCCTCGAGGAGAAAGCAGACATAATGGAGAAATACTTAGAAAACGTTATCAGTGTCACACCATTCATAGACATAGACCTGATCGATGAAGAGAACCTCGAGAAAAGATACGTGTACATAGTCAAAACAGCCAAGATCATAGCAGACTATGTGAAAGAAAATAGTATCGAAAAATGCGTCTATCTAGCCTGGAGTGGTGCGGGTATACATGTAAGATTCAATGAGAAATGCATCGATGAGCCGCTGAAAGAATATCATCCTTTAGACGTGGGCTTCTCTCTCATCGAGTATGTCCTCGATGTATTGAAGCCTAGGCTCATTGACGCTATCAGGGAGTCCGGGGGAATAGTGAAGATCGAGAACCTCGTCTCCATGAAGAGAGTCTTCACGGCACCACTAAGCCTTCACAGGAGACTAGATAGAGCCGTTATATTCTTCAAGCCCAGGGATCTAGAAGTCTTCAGGCTGGAATGGAGTGATCCATCTAGCCCAAGACATGATCCCGACTCATGGAGAATCTACGAGAAGGGCGGACTTGACGAGCTAGCATACAAGGCTATCAGGCATGTAGGCATTGTGCGAAAGCATAGCCTGTTAGATGCTCGTGCGACTAGGCTTGGCGTTGAAACTAGAGAACCTATAGCTGTGGAGAAACTCACGAGTGGGGACGTGTCTGAGCCAGGCAGATTTCCCGTCATGGCCTTACTACAAGCGGCAAGGTACTATCTCCTAACCGGTGTTCTTGAAAAAGCTAAGAGCTTCGGGCTGAACCGTGCAATATTCTATGCGTGGGCGAAATACTATGGTCCAGCAAAGAGAGGAGCCGCAGCTTATAGGCCTAAAGGGAGGATTTATGGCGTCAAGGCAATCGGGGAGTTGAAACACGTCGAGGAGGTCGGAGAAAAACTACAGGTATCCCTTAGAGGCTATTTCGTTATGGGAGGAATAGAGCAGAGGCCTGAGGACTTCGATAGATACGTTCTGAGAAAATTCGAAGAAGCTGGAATAAAAGCTGATGAGGCCTGGAAAGCCGCCCTAGAATATGTCAGGAGGTTCCCCAGGGCTGTGCTTCGTGATCCACAGCTGTTCTATAAGGAGGTCTACGAGCCTGTAAGGGATAGGTTCGTGGAGAAGGTTTTGAAGCGTAAAGGGGGCGGTAATGAAGGTATAATGAAGTGGCTTGGCGGGGGAAAATAATTCTTTTATGCCACTAGTTGCATAAACGTAACACCGGCTTGCAGAAATGCCGGTGTATGCTATCGTGAAGTTGAAGAAAGGAATAGACAGACGGTCGAGGAGCAAAGTAGCCAAGACCCTCCTCGGGACAACCGTGAGTGTCAAAGGTAGAAAATACAGATCACAGGGCGTGCTGAAATATGTTGATGGAATCCGTCTGTGCCCAGGAACATATCTCGTCCCAGTAAGCAAATTATATGACTTCTTAAGACTGGCCGAGGAGAAGGGGATAAGGGATTACCTGGTTCTTGATCTTGAGTGTACATGTAGTTGTATGCAAGTAGGATAAACCATATAGTTATAGAGGTGAGACCATATATGGTTGAGAATGATCTAGACAAAATACTCGAGGAACTCGCCAGAAAATTAGTGGGTAAAGGAGTTGAGAAATCCATGAAACAGAAAAGAGTCGAGCTCGATATAGTAGACGTGAATTCTCCCCATGGCATTTACATCTACGATAAGAAGAAGGACAAATGGGTATTAGTGAGAACGGAGGGAGGAGCGTTCAAGCCCAAAGAGGACGGCGCCTATGTTATCTACTTCGATAATACAAGGTGCCCAGCCTGCAGAATATATGATCTTTCCTGGTACCCCTACATCAAGCTCGTAGGAAGAAATCTTGAGAATGTAAATTTTGTGATAATACTCTGCACTTGGTTCGCAAGAAACTGCGAATCTGAAGCTGCGAAGAACAGCTTTAAAGAATACGATGTACACGCCTCACCAACAACCTATCTGTTATATGTCAAGAATGGTGAAGTAGTGCTGAAGGATAAGTTAGAGGGAAGCAAATCCCTCGATGTACTGACAAAGAAAATAGATGAGTTCTTAGAGAAGGTTAAAGAGCTAGAGGAAAAGAAATGAGCAAATCCCTAGACGTACATATAGATTACATTATTGTTCCAACTAACGGCTACACAGCGGTGAGTCTACAAGAACAGGTAGAGAAGATCATTAGGAAACACAAACTCCTCAAAGGCATCACAACCCTTTATTCTACTGATCAGTGTTGCTTCATAATCCTAACAGAATACGAGCCGGGTCTCATGCATGACCTTGAACAGCTCCTAGAAAAAATAGAGCCAAATAAGAGATGCTATGTAGCAGAAGCCCTATATGGTAAAGACGCTTCACTACCAATAGATAATGGCGAGACATGTCAGGGTATCTTTAAGCATCCCATCCTCGTAGACATTAGTGGTGTTAAGGGAGAGAAGAAGGTGGTAGTCGTTCTTGAGGGTATTTTCAACAGAAATTGAGATCATCACTAGAGGGCCTATGAAATACTTTGATTTAACCAGCATTCTACATGACGTAGTATTAGAGTCCGGTATTAAGCTTGGAATTGTGGATATACATGCCGTAGGTGCTACACCAGCACTAATACAGACCAAGAACGAAGTACTCGATTATCTCGACGGATTCATTAAGACATACATACCCATAACAGGATGGAAGCATGGTAACGCGTATGCTCATCTGAGATCTACCCTCCTAGGCACACATAAAAGAATACCGATAATTAATGGTGCGCCTCTCTTAGGAGGAACTAGACTGTATTTCCTTGAGACAAGGCCTGTACATAATCATAGGAGAAAGATCATTTTCCTAGTGCGCGGAAAGAATTCATTAACAGATAAAAACAAGTAGATCATAGGGTGATAAGAATGAAGCTCGTCAAGATCAGAATTCCAGAAGGCAGAGATGTCCACCAATTCCTTGAAGAGGTGATTAAGAGGCTTGGCTTAATGAATGGGGCAATAACGGGCATTGGTGGTCTCGAGGAGGCTATTATAGGTGTTTATAATGGTGGGAAATACCATGAGATCCAGATCAGGCCTTGCAAGCCTTTCATCATCGAGGTTGGATCGTTGCTGGGAAACTATAGTTACGATGATAAAGGACTCCGCATACACATACATGTCGTCCTCGCAACATATACCAAGGAAGGATATAAGGTCTACGCTGGGCATTTGATCAGGTCTAGGGCTAAGCCGTTCATCGAAATAGGGCTCTACGAACAGTAAATATAGTGTTCAACTAACAATTCACGTAATAACCTGTTATTATATAATGTTATACATGGAGTTAGGCTCAAGAGGTGTTGGTTGTGGATAATAGAATAAAGTGTCCGTTCTGCGGATATGAGGGTGAACCGAAGGATTTCGAATATATGTATGAATCCGTCCTCTATATGACTAATCACGAGGTTCTTCGTGAGGAACGTGAGAGACCTGTTCTCGTCATATGTCCTAGGTGCAGAAAAGGATTCTTCCTCGAAGACCCATATAGTAGGATAAAGGAAAAGGGCTGAGTATAGTTTCAGCATAATTCCGGTTCTTCATCCCTGATTCGCCGGTCATTCGAGGGTACTTTCATCACGACCATAAGAGATTCCATGGATCGATACTCAAATTCATCTTGAGGAATAAAATTAGTGTTGAAGTGATCTTATATATTCTATATTATCTGTAATAATCGCGTCTACATAGTCTTTAACGAGTCTATATTCTTCTTCTGTGTTGATAACCCACACAGCCGTATACAGACCCAGGTTCTTGATCGCTTTAAGGTACTCGATGAACTTCTCTTTGCCAAGGTACTTTGCTCCAAGGACTGGAGGGGCTATGGTTTGTAAACGAAGCTTCTTGGCAAGTTCAAGCGCTCTCTCGGCAGCCTCAAGGCTCCCTATTATAAAACCTAGTTTAGCCTCTTCACTAACCTCTCTTATTTTTTCAAGGGCTTCTGGATGGAAGCTTATGAACATGGTTTTATCGAGTCTATCGTACTTTTTTACGAGTTCATAAGCCGGAGCTGCTGCTTCGACATCTTTTATCTCTACAAATAAAGGAACAATCCTAGGTATAGCATTCAATACTTCTTCGAGTAAAGGTATTCTCTGAGCCAGACCAAGGTCTAGGCTTCTAAGCATTAATGTACTTGCCTCTTTAACGACAAGTTTTTCTCCTGTTACCCGCTGTGTGTCAGGATCATGTATTACGACTAAGTCCCCATCTCGATCGAGCCATACATCGAGCTCTATCCCATCAGCACCATAGTAGAGGGCTGCAAGGAATGAAGCAATAGTGTTTTCAGGATATTTTGCTGGGAAACCTCTATGTCCGACCAAAATGGGTTTCATACCTTACACCTATACAGAGTATGATTTTAGTGGAAGAGAATTTATTTCTTAGTGGTAGATTTTAATAACGGTGAAATATCATTGCCGAGCCTCTTTATCATTGCTGGTGCAGTTTTGTGTATTATTCTTGCTATTATATTATTCCTGGTAGGATTAGCCAAGGTCGCTTCTAATAGAATGCTAAAGCCGCCTCGCTTGAAAAGAGACTGGACGCCAAAGGATCTGGGCCACGACTATGAAAATGTCGAAGTCAGGACTAGCGATGGGTATACGCTCAGAGGGTGGTTTATCGACAAAGGATCGGATAAAACGATAATAGCGATACATGGGTATACGGCTTCGAAGTATGAAGAGGAATACATGAAGCCTGTTATAGACATGATCGCCAGGAACGGCTATAATGTTGTGGCTTTTGATTTCAGAGCTCATGGTGATAGTGATGGCGAGATAACAACGCTTGGTTTGAAGGAAGTAGAAGATTATATAAGGATTATTGATTGGCTTAAATCTGTGAAGCTAAATAAGGCGAAGAAGATCGGGGTTATAGGGTACTCTATGGGCGGAGCAGTCACGATCATGTTATCCGCTAGGGATAAGAGAATCAATGCAGCAGTAGCCGATAGCCCCTATATTGATATCAGATCATCTGGGCAAAAATGGATCATGAGGCTTAAGGGGGTAATGAAGTCGTTACTCCTCTTAGTATATCCGTTAATAGTGAGGCTTACAGCTTCCAGAGCCCGCATTAATATTGATGATCTAATCATGTATAAATATGCTAGCAGGATAAAGATTCCTTTCATGATAATAGCTGGCAGAAATGATGATCTTGTCGCACTTGGCGAGATTAGGAAATTCTATAATGAGCTGAGAAGAAATAACCCGAGAGCTACTCTTTGGGTGACTGATAGCGGACATGTCCGTACCATAAAGGATAATCCTCAGGAGTACGAAGAGAAAGTAATTAGTTTCTTCAAGGAAAACTTGGGGTGAAAGGATGGCCGAAGTGAAGACAAGCCTAATACTTCTATTCCTCGCCCTCATGGTACTCTTCTACTTCTCCGGCAATTATATGTTGGCACCAATACTAGATACTCTCCATAAGGAGGGAATCATACCTGGTAATGAGCAGACATGGAGACTCTATGCTGGATTCTTGAAGACTGTTCCAGGCTTCATCGGATTAGCACTGACGTTCCTGTGGGGCGTTCTGGGGGATAAGCTAGGACGCAGGAGATTATTGTTCGTCCTAGGCCTTGCAATGGGTATAGCATTAATACTTGTATCGAGCGTGACGAGCTACCTCGAGATAATGTCTTACCTGATAATATTCGGTGTCGCCCTCCTTGGTATAAGCCCCGTAATATACGCGTTTATCGCCGATGTCGTACCGAGCGAGAAGAGGGGTAAGGGATACGCCACATACTATGCCTCCAGCGTGTTCGGCATGGTGCTTGGCCTGCTCATGGCTGGTATTCTGTTGAACTGGAGAACAGCATACCTTATTGCTGGTGTATTCGTGCTCGTATTCGTCGTCGGACTATACTTGTCCAGCAAGGGTGTTACAATAGGCTATAGTGACTCCCCAGAGACCACCAAGAAGTACAGTTTACGCGAAGCCGTGAGAGGCGCTCTCACAAGGAGCGTCCTAATAATCATGATACAGATCATAGCATGGACTATCCCATGGGGAATGTTGGCATATTTCTCGGTAGATTACATCATGACACGGTGGGGAATCCCGAGAACTTACGCAAGCCTAATACTGATCGTTGCGACGATAAGCATAGCGTTCGGACACATTATCGGCGGAGCTCTCAGCGATAAGCTAGCCAAAAAGAAAGGCCCCATAGGAAGAGTACAGGTAAGTATCGCGGGTATTATCGTAGGCTACCTGGCAATGGTCGCCATGCTCGCCTATCCATATCCATATGGAGAAGTATCGTTCGCCTCCCTTCTACCACCAGCCTTACTGGCAGTGGCTGGTATGATGTTCACTACATTCGCTTATCCCAACATAAGCACAGTTATCAGTGATTGTGTAAAGCCAGAGTATAGAGGCACCATATTCTCGATATACAATATACTGAATAGCGCGGGATGGGCTATAGGACCAACAATATATGGAGCACTAGTATATTTCTTCTTATCGAGTGGTCTCACAAAATCATCATCGCTACTCTATGCAGCAGTGAGCCTAGTAAGCCTCTGGCTCCTATGTATCATTGCGTGGATACTGCTGACAAAATATTATCCAGCAGACTACAAGAGATTGAGGACAGACAAATAAAGCATAAATCTATGATAGAACTTTTCTCCTCTTCCTACCAAAAAACTACCAACTCATTGTTCTAAAATCCTTTATACCCTACAATATAGTTTTGAACAGGGATGATAGATTATAGACAGGGAGTTTTGACCGTTAGCTAAGTTCCTTCCTCTATATTTAGCCATTTTAGTGCTCTCTCAACCGCTCTCAACCACCATTTGTACCTCTCCTCTCTTTCCTTCTGTGGCATTTTAGGCTCGAATACTTTGTCGGGTCTCCATATCTTTTTGAGCTCATCGATGCCCCTCCAAACCCTCGAGGCTAGACCCGCAGCGAGCGCAGCTCCTAAGCTTGTGGTTTCTATGTTTACCGGTCTAACAACACGTTTGCCCAATATATCAGCTTGAAGCTGTAATAGGCAATCATTCCTTGATACCCCACCATCCACTTTTATGACCAAAGGCTCTATACCAGAGTCAATTGCCATAGCATCTACGACGTCCCTTACCCTAAAGGCTATAGATTCTAGAACTGCGAAAACTATGTGGTGTTTCTTAGTGTACCTCGTAATACCTATTATCAGTCCTCTCGCCTTAGTGTCCCAGTAGGGCGCAAATAAACCACTAAAGGCCGGGACAAAGTATACTCCAGCAGAGCCCTCCTCGTATGTCTTCATGCATATTTCCTCGGTTTCCCTAGGATCTTTAATCAAGCCTAGACCTTCTCTCAGCCACTCGATGGCTGCGCCGGAATAGGCTATGCTCCCCTCTAATGCGTAACGAGGTGAATCCCCTGCAAACTGGTAGGCAACTGTAGTTATTAGTCCTTGGCTGCTTAGTTTAGGCGTGCCACCTATATTCATCAGGATAAAGCTGCCTGTGCCGTAAGTACACTTCACTTCTCCTGGCTCAAATGCTACTTGGCCCACGAGCGCTGCTTGTTGGTCGCCGAGATCTCCTAAGACAGGTATTTCTACACCTAGAATATCTTTTCTTAATAGGCCGTAGGATTCCGGATAGCTACTAGGCTTTATTACTGGGAGCATGTTCTCTGGTATGCCGAATACCTCGAGTAGGTCAGGGCACCACTCTAGCTTCTCTATGTCCATAAGCATTGTCCTAGAAGCATTGCTTGGATCCGTTACATGGGCTCCTCCACGATCCGGAGTTATGTTTTCTGAGCCTCTAGTCATGTTCCATATGAGCCAAGTATCTATAGTCCCGAATAATAGTTCTCCTTTCTTAGCCCTCCCGACTCCGTCGCGTGCATGTTTTAGTATCCATTCTAGCTTTGTTGCTGAGAAGTATGTGTGGGCATAGAGGCCGGTGAGCGGCCTTATTATCTCGTCTTCTATCCCTCCGTACTTGAGGTCGTCACATCTATTGATAGTTCTAGAGTCTTGCCAGACTATTGCATTATATATAGGTCTACCAGTCTCTTTCTCCCATACGACTGTCGTTTCTCTCTGATTAGTGACACCTACCCCGACAATTTCTTTCGGGTTGATGCCTGCTTTATCCACAGCCTCTCTCATCGCTAGAACAGTGTTGTTCCATATTTCTAGAGGATCGTGTTCGACCCATCCAGGTCTAGGAAGGATCTGTTTATGTCTTTTATAGGACCAAGCAACCATCCCTCCTTCTTCATCATATATTACGGCTCTTGTACCGGTGGTGCCTTGATCAATTGATAGAATATACCTCATGGTCAGCACCATTACAATATACCCTACTTATATATGTTTTCAATGCTAAAAATAATCCTGTTCATCGCAGATGTACTATTATATTAATACTTCGGTAGAAATCCTAATGCAATACAAGATCATAATAAAAATCCCTAAAACAATAGTTTTAATACAATGTTTCGACACAATATCTAGGCTGGCGCAACTATGATGTCTAACTACCATAATATGAAAACCATCCATATTGGGGAGTGGAGGATCAGTCCTCTAGGTATAGGTACGTGGCAGGCCGGGTCACGGATGTGGGGGACGAGCATCACCGACGAAGCTGTAGAAGCTATCGTTGAAGCATTATCGTATGGTATAAACTTTATCGATACCGCCGAGATATATGGCTGGGGAAAGAGCGAGATCCTAGTAGGAGAAGCGCTTAAGAGGTATGGAGCTAGTGATGTATTAGTCGCATCTAAGATCGCTGGCTGTAACGTGCGCCCTGAACAAGTAGAAAAACACGCAGAAAGTAGCCGGAGAAGGCTTGGGATAGATGCTATCGGGCTATACCAGCTCCACTGGCCTCCCAGCATATATACAGATGAATGCAGAGTAATTTGGAGTCTAGAATCACTAATAGACAAGGGCATAGCTCATATGATAGGGCTGTGTAATTATGATTGGGATGAACTAGAGAAGGCCCTTTATTGTACAAAGAAGTATGAGATAGTTTCTGATCAAGTTGAGTATAGCTTAGTGCAAAGAGCACCGGAAAGGAGATTGTTTGAATCACTCAGGAAGCACAATATGACTCTTATAGGATGGGGTACACTGGCTAAGGGAGCATTAGCTGGGAAAAGGAGAGTTGATAATATGGCTAGACTACTTGATCCAAGCTTTTATTATGCGGCCAGGGACTGGAAGCTTCAAGAGGTTTTAAATGATATTGCAAAGAAGTATGGTGTTTCAACCGCGACGATCGCTATACGGTGGTCTATCGAGAAGGGAGTAATTCCTCTGGTTGGAATAAGGAGGAGAAGTCATGTTAAAA
>JALSQP010000085.1 GCA_026985375.1 Desulfurococcales archaeon
TTCCATCCCAGGCAATCCATGCTTCGCGACCTAGAAATGGGCATATCCAGTTTTCGGGGACACGGTGTGGGGTAAGGTCTTCAGGAAGCTTATAGATGTTGCTAAGCACTATTTTGGAGCGCCTCCTCTTCTTGATTTCATAAAGCTTGTCAACTATACGGTTCCAACGTCTAATGCTTTCCACGCTTCTCTTGAGAGATTGCTGGGCAAGCTGAGGCCAAGTCACCCACAAGTGGTGTCCCTTAAATCTATCTAGGCCTATATCGATAGCCATTTCAAGCATCTGCGGAAGTTCTTCAAGATTCATTTCCATAAAAGTGGCCTGCATTGTTATTGTAGGATAATTTATGCCCTCAGCCCTTATCTGGTCTCTTATCTCTACGAGCTTTTTGAGATTCTCGATTTGCTTGTTGAAGTCTAGACCGACCATAATTTTTTCAGCTGTTTTTGGCGTCGCGCCATTAACTGATACTTTTATGTCACTTACAATAGGCATTAACAGATAGCCCCATTTTTCAACGCCAAGTATCGGGAACGTGCCATTTGTTGTTATGTTCATTTTAAGATTATAACTATCAATAAGATCTATTAGACGCTTGAAATATGGATACAGGAGAGGCTCGCCCATCGTGCTCGGTATTATTTCCTTTAAATACTTATGTGTCGAACGAAGCACTCTCTCTATGGTCTCTATGGGCATGATTCTGTTTGTACGAGGCGGATTTGGATTATATATACTATGAACTTCGCACATTATACAACGTAAGTTACATAAGTCCGGATTTGTGTCAAAAGTTATTCTCCAAGGGCCGGGTAATTTGGGTGGAAGTCTCACCTCAACATCCCTCTAGCGGAACTGGTCTATATTGAATTTAACAGTGTTCTATATAAATTTATATGAGAAGAAGCGTCATCGCTTATGTCGCGCACACGATCAGGTGATGGTACAACAGTATTTAATATGCTTGGATCTTCAAGGATCATCTTCATTTTAGAGGCAAGATCGCGTGGATCACCTGGTGTGAAGAGGAACCCATTTACATTATCCTTAACGAGTTCCTGCATGCCACCCATTCTTGACGCTATCACAGGACGGCCTTTAAGGAACGCCTCTTGTATAACTAGTGGAGAATTCTCATACCATATAGAAGGTACAACGAGCACATCTATCTCACCAAGAACTTTGTCGATCTCCCAGTTAGGGAATCCTCCATTAAAAATAACTTTGTTCCCCGCCTTTTTTCTAAGATAGATAAGCTTGTTACCAGCGTAACCATATATTCTTAGCTCTGTGTCGTATTGATTGCTTACCATCTTGAAAGCTTCAAGAAGTATGCTAAGCCCCTTAACTGGTATTATTCTGCCTATGAATCCAAATACTATGCGGTCTCTCTTGCTCCACTTCTTGGCATCATATTTTATAAGATCTTTTTTAAATCCATAAGGGGAATAGATAATCTTTTCTCGGGGAATACCATTTTTAACCATAATCTCTAAGAGGAAACGGGACGGCGATAAATAAATATCTATATTTTTTCTAATTTTTCTCATATGTAATAAATATTTTCTTATATCATTATAGCTTGGATTCATATATGATAAACATCTTATGCACCGCATAATATTTGGACCAGGACATATCTTGTAGCTAGGTGTTATCAGTTGGCCTCTCGCACATATAAGCCAGAAGTCATGAAGAGTGTATATGATTGGAAGATTCTTTTTCTTACTTATTAGAACAATATTTGTAGATAAATGGGATAAATGTTGTATATGTATTATATCTGGTTGTATTTCTTCTAAATATTCTCTATATAGCTTATCGATTTTTCTATCAATGTATTTGTGTTCTAATATATAGTCTCGGGTTGGTTTGTTAACTCGCCTTACCATGACACCACCTATCTTTTCATCAATAATAGTATATGGTCTTGAAAACTCATCTTCAATTCGGCTAAACACGTGTACTTTATGTCCCATTGATGCTAACTCCTGAGAAAGATAATAAGTATATACTTCGGAGCCAGCCATATAGTATGGTGGATAGCCATGTATAACATAAAGTATTTTCATATTATTATCCCCCTAAATCTCTCTATCGTCCGTCTAAGTCCATCCTTTATAGAGACGCGTGCAATAAAATCTAACTCTTCGCGGGCTTTTGAGGG
The DNA here is from genome assembly GCA_026985375.1 of Desulfurococcales archaeon. Lineage (GTDB taxonomy): Archaea > Thermoproteota > Thermoprotei_A > Sulfolobales > Desulfurococcaceae > JAADCY01. The sequence goes on from JALSQP010000085.1 coordinate 2,169, forward strand.
ATCACCGTAGAATCGCTTTACGTTGTAGTTTCGTGCTGGCTTATATACAATCTTTACCTCTCTGCCTATGATCTCCGATATATAAACTGGAAGCATACGTAATGGGGTTGGTTTTCCTGTTAGAATATTGTAATCATCAACTATAAAATTAATTGTTATAAGTTTTTCTATAGACTTGATTATGCCATCTATAGCATCATCAATATATGTAAAGTCAAAAACTTGGTTGCCACCATATATTTCTAAGGGAAGACCCCTTAAGGCTCTTATGATAAATTGCGGTATGACTCTGTCGTAGATATCTTTCTCATTTCCGTATATGTTCGAAAATCTTAATATAATAGATGAAAAATGATTTTTTAAAGATTGATCCATAACTATTTTTTCTCCGATAAGCTTTGTATATCCGTAGATGTTGATAGGCCTCTTTGGATCATTTTCTTTAACCGGTAACTTCTCAGGTTCGCCATAAACCTCTCTGCTACTGCTATAGATTAGCCAGGGTTTCTTATCGATGGTTTGCATGGCTTTCAATATATTCAAAGTGCCATTGATATTTGTCTCCACACATCCATATATATTGTGTTCACACCAAGCAACTCTAGAAACTGCGGCGAGATGAACCACTCCATCTGGTCTAGTATCTTCTATAATTCTTCGTATAGCATTTACATTGTTAATGTTAATTGAAAAATAATCTATATTATTAATAAATTGTCCTAATTTTATTGGTTTTTTTACATAATCAATTCCTATTATTTCATAATCTTTTTTAATAAGTTTTTCTATTAG
>JALSQP010000086.1 GCA_026985375.1 Desulfurococcales archaeon
CACTAGTCATTACCAGCATCGGCCTAGCATACGGTGTATTGAACAACGAGGTTGTAGCAGGTGTTATCATATTGATCTATGTGACGAGCATATCGACTCCGATCCTATTGACTAGGCTCTGGAAAACTATCTCCGGGCGAAAGGGTTAAAGGTAGGGTATTGGACCGAGACGATTTATGTAGGAAAAATATTAAGATCGGTGCAGAAGATGGAGTACAAATTCTTGATAGACGAGGCGAAGAAGCATCTAAGATACAGCTACGCGCCATACAGTAACATTCATGTCGCGGCAGCCATACTGACTGACCAAGGATCAATATATTATGGTGTGAACGTCGAGAACTCGAGCTACGGGCTGACGATATGTGCTGAGAGAAGCGCTGTAGCATCCATGGTTTCTAATGGTGAGAGGAAACCCATAGCCATCGCGATAGTCACCGATCTTGAGCACCCGATACCGCCATGTGGTGCTTGCCGCCAAGTACTCGCGGAATTCAACCCCGAAATAACTATAGTGATGCACAGCGTGAAATCGGGAGAGACCAGTGTAGTCAAATTATCGGATATATTCAAGAACCCGTTCTTGTTGAGGAGCACGAAAAAAGAGGACTAGAACATTCTAGGTCATTATGAAGTCATCGTATCCGTCCAGCTCGTTTTCATCCCTCTTTTGCTTTACTCCATTATTGTACCTGCTCCATTCTTTGACAGCATCAATATCTGATCCTTTACTCTTATGCTTGTGTTTGTCTATCTTGACTATTGCAGGTATAGGTATCATCATTCCTAGGAGAACAGCTTCTCCAACATTGAGGGCTGGGAGCATTTGTAGAAGCTCGTTGCTCAGCGTCTCGCTCGCTCTCTGAACGTATTTCAGATCCTCTGGAGATACTAGTTTCAATATGATCTTGTTGTTTGTCTGGCTCAGCGCATCCTCATCTATGTTCTTGGGTCTCTGGCTTACCAGGGTTAACCCTACACCGAATTTTCTCCCCTCACGTGCTATACGTGCTGCAACGCCCTTTGTTAATGTTTTGCGGTCGCGAGGTATGAGTATATGTGCCTCCTCTATAGCTATGAGTATTGGTACAGGATATCCGGATCTCCCACCAGATGTTACGTATTCTTTCCTCTTGAGCAACAGACTGTTTAGGTAATGGTAGGTCACGGCATCCGCTACGTCTTCGTCCACGCTACCCAGCTGTAGCACGTTTATTTTCCCGGGCTCAACATAGGTCTCAATATTGATCGGTGCTTCGGGCGAGAGGACTGTTCCTCCATATCTTCTCACAAGGTCGTCGAGCTTGTTTATCACATCAATTATTGATCTCTTATCGCTAGCATAATTCTTGTTCGTTGTGTACTTTTCGAGTATTTCTCTCAGTTTTGGTATGAATTCTTCTGGGTGTTTGAGATAGTCTTTATCCTTGGTTACCTCGTCATATGCTTTTGCAAAGTACATGCGCTGTTTTGAGGCTTTCTCGTCGAGGCCCAGGAGGGAGTAGTATTCCCAGATGCTAAGACTGACAGGGTTCAGTCTTGGAGCTAGTATCTTTGTCTTTTCGCCCGCTATGTTGCCGTACTCATTGTGCATGTCTATTACAAGAGCCGTTCCTCCCAAGTTCTCGGCTATCCTATCAAGCAGTACTCCTACGGTGTTGGATTTTCCAGCTCCTGTTACCGCGAGTATTGCTAGGTGCCTGCTCATGATAGCGTTGACGTCTATGTTGACCTTCACATTGGGATGGTTTACTAGCCTGCCTATCGGTATACACTTGTTCTCCTTACAACTGAATACTTCCTGTAATATACGATCATCTGCTCTGTATACTTTTGCACCGGGCATTGGAGGATATTTCGGCGCATAAAGAACCTTCTCCCTAGCGAGGGGTTCAACCCATGAGAGTAGCCGGGCCTTCCCGACCATGTATATATGTCTATCAGCTCCGAACTGCAATGCTTTCTCGACATGATCTGGCTTGACAGAGAGATTATTCATCATAGGATTACCTATAAGGCTGGCCTCAACTATTCCCAAGACATAGCTACACTCCATGTTCTCATAACAGTTTGTCCTCGGATACTCTACCAAGATATATTCTCCTACCTGGGGAGGCCTATTCGCAGTAAACATTATTTCTACGTTCACGGCCTCCCCGACGACCAGGCCAAGAGGCTCTAACGCCATTCTCCAAGCACCTCTCTCCCACTCGGGATAGGAGATAAGCCTAGAAGCAGGGCCACGTTATCTACTACGACACGCGGTATCTTTGCCTGTTTATCCGCCTCGATCAATGGGTACGGGTAACCATCGCTGGGTGACGAAGATGTATAGAGTTTATCCATTAGTTTCTCGATTAGGCCCTCCAGTTCCCCCTTCCAGCCGAAAAGAGGTATCTCTAGCTTGAGTAGTGGGCCGTTCTTTACCAGTCTAACATATGTTATCGCTATCTTTAGCTTATCATAGAATTCTCTGAGTCCCGCCACGCTCGGCATCACCTTGAATCTCCTCCCGGCCTGACTGGTCTCCTCCGGTATGATCGGTGCGCTATAGCCTGGCTCGCTTGTGAACCACTGGAACAACACGATATCGCTCGGCAAAGGTGTTCCCGAAGGTAGAAGTTCTTTATCTATGTCTTTGAAATAGTTCTGTGCTCTACTCCTCTTCGAGACGTATACGAGGGTGTTCTCTCCCTTCTTAATCTTCTTGAGCAACTCCCTATAGATAATTAGTTTCTCAATATACTCGACAAGTATTATGGCGTCATTATGCTCGTCTGTCAGGATCTTATCCTTCATGAATATATGGCTTGTTATGGGATTATACCATGTGTTCTCATAGTCGTACAGATTTTCCAACACAGCTGCTTCGAGGTCTCGAAAGACATTCTCACCGAATAGCTCGTGGGCCCGGCTAATGGTTTTAAGCAATGTTTCTTCTCTGAG
>JALSQP010000087.1 GCA_026985375.1 Desulfurococcales archaeon
CTTAGAGATCGGTTCTATGAAACTTTACAAGCACCAGCTCGAAGCATATAATTCTCTCAAGAAGGGATACAATGTGATCCTCAGATCAGGTACTGGTAGTGGAAAAACCGAAGCATGGGTTCTTTATTTCCTGAGAAAAATAAGAGAAAATCCAGGATATCGGGCGCTAGTTATTTATCCTACTCTCGCCCTCGCAAACGACCAAATAAGGAGAATATCAAAATATGTTTCAACCATTGGAGCCAAAGCATTACAGCTGGATAGCGCCAAGAAACACGAGATAATCCGTGAAACCGGTATGAAAGGACTGAGAAATCTGGTAGAATCAGCAAACATTATCATCACTAATCCGGCGTTTCTCATGCACGATATCAAGAAGGCATCAATATCAACATCTTCCAGTATATTGTACAATTATTTAACCAATATAGACCTTGTCATTATAGATGAAATGGACTTTTATGGTCCAAGATCTATTGCGCTCCTACTCGGAATATTATGGTTTATCTCCTATGTTAGTCAAAAGAAGATACAAGTATGCATACTGACAGCAACACTCTCTAATCCAGATGATCTAGGACAATACCTAAGGGAGATAACAGGGAGAAACTATAGAGTTATTGAGGGTAAATCATTCCATGTCGAGAACAGGATCATTATAGTTCTAGGTAAGGATCTCAAGAAAGTATGGAATAAGATAAGAGAACAAGTTTTTAAGAACAGGATATCAATCGACGACGAACAAGTACTTGGAGCCATAGATAACTACGAGTCCTTCAAGAAAGACCCATACAAGATAATTGCGTATCTCCAAGCTAACGGAGTAGATGCGCCTAGCATATCTGTTGATATCCCCGAGATAATATCGAGATATCTTGACGATGAATATGTCACGCTAGTATTCACAAGAGGAATTAACTCGGCTGAAGAACTAGTTAGAATAATCAAATCTAGATATGGCGAAAACGCGGCAATAGCGTCGCATCATCACTTGATCCCCAAAACTATTAGGGAGAAGATAGAAGATAATGCTCGCAATGGAAGATTAAAGGTAATAGTTTCTCCAAGAACATTGACTCAAGGAATTGATATAGGTGTTGTAGCCAGAATAGTGCATGTCGGTCTCCCTGACGAAGTACGTGAATTTAGACAACGTGAAGGACGTAAAGGTCGCAGGATGAATATACCGTTCACCGAGTCAATAATAATTCCCATTCTTAGGTGGGATAGAGAACTTCTTACAAAAGGAATAGAGACATTAAATAAATGGTTGTCTCTAGGAGTAGAGAGAACTCTGGTCAATCCCAGGAATCTATATATGCATCTCTTCACAGGTATACTTAAATTAATATCTCCTTGGATTAACGAGGAGCTCACTCCCCTGGAAAAGGAGGCTTTAAACAAGACAGGAATATTATCAAAAGACAAGCTAAATGAGAAGCTTTTAAAATGGACATGGGAGAGGATAAACTTCTACGAGTTTGCACCACCATATGGGATCAAACGATATTTAGTGAAAAATGGTGAGGAAAGGCCTCTCGAGCCGATAGGCCACTGTGATCTCGTGGAGAAGTTCCAGCCCGGATGTATAGATATAGGCAACGATGCTATCGTGACAAGACTAGAGTTTGGACGTAGTTCTAGGCGTGTGAAAGCCGTCTATGAGGAACCGATCAGCCATCGTTTATTCTATAAAGACGATGCATTGGCCACTGCTCTAGAAGAGTATCGTTATATTAAGATGGGGTGGGGGGAGAAGCCAGACATAGTCAGAGATATATTTAGTGGTCGCTTATCGTCTGAGATGCTATGTGTTGTATATACGCCTTCAAACGGGTTTGGCCGTTATAGAAAAATCCCCAACAGATGTATATGGACATTGAGATCTGAGAAGCCGAGAGTATTAAGGATACCTGGAAACAGTGTGGTTGTCTACGACAGAAAAAACATATATGTGCCTAAGAGCACTGGGGGCGAGTATCGCGACTACACATATGGCTTCTCTTATGACGTCGATGAATCGGAAGATGCGACTCTCTTGCGTATATCTCTGTCTTTCCTAATGATAATTCTTAGGAGAAAGATGGGTATAGCGTTTGAAACAATAATGTATGATGTGGTTAAAGCTGGCGAGAAAAAGTATTTCAGCCTACATGAACCAGAGGCTGCAGGTGTACTAGTAGATCTCGATTGGCAGGAGATTAGGAGAATAGTAGGGAATTATCAACCCGACGAATTAGACCTGGTGTTGTTATCTGAGATCGATGATATAGCTTATGCTGACTATATTACATTGGGATTTGATTGGAGCGTAATACAGCAGGCCTGTCTACGTGTAATAGACTATATCTTGTCGAGAGAGAAGATACGTGCAATTTTCATGGATAGGGAGATCATGATACCAAGGCCCAGTAAGTCGTTAAAACTTATCGCATTATCTGGTATTGCTGAGATCATTGAATCACCTGCTGAGCTGCCGAGACTAGTTGTTGGTTTATCGTTCTTTGATGGCGAGGAATCGGTTGCGAGAGCTGAGGTTTATCCGCCAGTCCCTTATATTAAGCCCCCGGAGATGCTGAGATCTATGGAGGCACGGGTAATGGAGTTTGTATTATACGATAATTTCAAAATCCTCATCCCAGACAGGGATGCTATGCTGAAGTTCCTGCGAACAGCAAATCTTAGAATGTTGGCTAGGGTAGTAGAGCTTGGTGAAAACATTATTACGCTAAATGATATTCTCAGGCAAAATAATTTATCACCTTCAAGCTACCGTACAATAGTTAATGAATCCGGAGTACTGAGACTTGAGCTGAATCTGCCGGATGTAGTTGATTCTTTGAAGAAAGCAGAGATAAGGATTAGATCGAGGTTTTGGCGTGAGAAGATAGAAAAATATCTAGAAGAAGATGCTAAGGCGTTGTATTACGCT
>JALSQP010000088.1 GCA_026985375.1 Desulfurococcales archaeon
TTATGAAGAACAACATGTTGGGTCAAGGCATTTATCCACTTGTATCCCTAAACGAAGTTGTTGAACCTATCATTTGTGTATTAGATAAATTGTTAAGTGGTTTCGAGAAGCAGAGGTCGCACAAATAATACGCCCTTAATACCGTTTATTTTCCTAACCAGCTCTCTGATAATGGGTGAATCCCCTCTCACGATTATGGCTAACATACATTTCTCCTTCGTTAGATGCACGTGAAGTGTTGCAACAATTACTTCAATATACTCATGCTGAATATCAGTAAGTTTCTCATCGACACCATGCACATCATGATTATATACTACACCGATAACGCCCGCTACCCTACCTTTTAAGCGCCACTTGTTCTCAGCTATGAATAACCGTATCGCTTCCTGTATAGCTCTGGACTTGCTCTTAATCCCAAGTGATCTCATACACTGCCTTAGTCCTTGGTCTAGCTCCTTGCTTAGGTATATTCCAAATTTAACTCCTCGGGCTTTCTTTTCCACCTGGATCACCTGGCACTACAAGGTACTAATGATCCTAGGAAAACAGCTAAGAAAGTATATCGGCTGTTACTCCCCAAATACGCAGTAGAAGTGGTGTATTGCTCCACTTTCTTACTTCTTCTATAGCATCAAGACCAAATATCTCGCCTGAAGATGTGATCACATGTGCACCAATAATGTTCATTCTAGGATCTAGGAGTATTTTTGCCTCATCGCGTGTTCCCCTCTTTTTAACAGTAACGTATACGTACTTGTAACTACTCAGGTCCTTACCTCTAAGAAGGTTATTCACCGTGTCTAGATTGAACGTCTCAATTTTTGAATCAGCTATTAGTGATGAATTAAATAGGATCTGGGCAACAGTTACTGGATCAGCAAGCTTTAAGCTTCCTTCTTCAATAGAGATCTCAGGTCTGACTTCCTCAGGTACTCTTACTTTTTCTAGTTTTTCAGGCTTAGCCTCGACATCAATTTTTTCGCTTTTCTCGACCTTGGCTATTGGCGTGGTCTCCTCCATGGCTGGTACAGGCGTGGTCTCACCGATACTAGGAACAGTCTCAACCATAACTTCAGGCTGTGCCTCGATAGGAATCCCCCTTATCTCTTCAACCTCCTTACGAGCTCTTTCCAAAAGCTTTCTCAGAATAATAGGTTCTTTCTCGCCCGGCTTATACTTACGATCAACAGGGCCGTTCCTACCTAGATACGATCTAAGTTCTTGGACAAACTTATTTACAAGTCCTCCCAATGCCCTCCTGTTTTCACCGGATATCTCGATCTCGAGGTTAACCGTAGTTGTTCCTGGAAATAGAACCTGAAGTCTCGCTGTTACATGTATCTCGACGGTAGATCCAACGCCCTCAATCATTATATCGTAGTCATTCAGTAGTTCGACACGAAACAATAGTACGTCATGGAATCTAGTCAAACCTTTTCTAAGGTTTAATTCGGCTAGAACACCTTCCTTTGCCTTTTTAACACTTTTCACAAATGATAAATACTTTAGCATCTCTTCTAGATCGATTAGGCCTATTCTAACTCTATCTATTTCGAGCGGGGAAACTACTACTCTTTTAAAAACTAGCGACGACACGTAGAGTCACCTTTCCAGACCCTATTATATATCAATGTTGTAATAAATATAAGTATATATTTTGTCTAAGATGTACTATTCGATAGTTACATGATAGTGGCACTCATTATAGTAAGTACCACGTTTCTCGAAATAAGATATCATGATAATATCAAATTAGAACCTGATAAATAGCAGGGCTTCTGATCCTATTTACCCTGTCAACGATTGCTCTGTGTTTTTCAGATAAATAGTATTTAACCGTCGAGCTCATAATAACATAGCCTTTATCGAGCTTCAAATCATAGTAGTCATAGTAATCCTGACAGTTTTTGTCACTTCTCAAATAATATACAAAATAACCTTTAATAGAGGAGTTTAGAATATTAAGACCTATCATCCCTATAGCAAGACCTGCTCTAACACAACCAGGATTCCTTATTACTTGTTCAAGTATTTTTGCGGTATTTCGTCGAATTTCTCGTTTGAGACATCTTTGACTAAATTGTATGTGTCAGATCTATTGTTTTTGTTCTTGATGCACTCTTTCATTAATGTTCCGTTCATAGCCAGCCAAGAATCATAATTATCAACTGTATAGAAGTGGAAAGGATGCGTGTCTACAAGGATTCTTCGATATCCGGGTGATGCTAGCCTTGCATGAACCATGAAAGCGAAAGCTTCATTCATTTCTATTATCCATTGGAGGTGATTGAACAACTGGCTATATCCTTTCTTGTCCATGTAAATTGGCATTAAGGATTTATATTCAACGATATAATTGGACGATACGATCACATAACCCCATCCATCGGAATGACTTGTTTTTCTACCATTAGTATATCGAACTAGAAAAGGATCATGTTCTGCCGCTGCTCTTAAGGACTCTATGAACGGTATGACTTCGCCCATTTCTGTATCCTGTGAAAAAACACCGATAATCATTCTGCACATGTAAGCACACCTAGAACGAACTGTACTTACAGATCCTTATCCTCTCTCCGGTTTCAACTTTGAGAAGCTCTGCTGCGCTAGATTTGTTAATTCCTATCTCGAAATATCCCCATGAGTTAATATAGCATGCAACTTCTCCTTCAGGGACATTACTGAAGCTACGTACATATGGGCACTTGAATCCTCTAGAGCCTAGAAGTACGTTTACGGAGTCTCCAAGCTTTATACCTATTTTTTCAATGAGTTCGTGGCCTATGTTGCTCATGATGTTTCCGAAGTGATCAATATAGATGATCATTCCCTCGATGACATTACCTATTATTCTGGGTTTCTGTATATCTAGTTT
>JALSQP010000089.1 GCA_026985375.1 Desulfurococcales archaeon
GAGACATACGACGAATAACAAGGTGCCTCGCCGAAGAAGTAGTTAACTTCCTCGAGAATAAACTAGGATTCATGGTGCGGGGGGTGGGATTTGAACCCACGCAGGCCTACGCCACCGGGTCCTCAACCCGGCCCCTTTGACCTAGCTCGGGCACCCCCGCGCATACCCTAGATAAAAGTAATTTCACAACTAGTGTTTATATTCATAACGGAAAACACCAGCTTGTAATTGATATAAATAAATAAGGGGCACGTTAAACTTATTTCTAGACTAGACGCCGGGGTGCCCGAGCGGCCTAAGGGGGTGGGCTCGAGACCTTTTCCGGCCTTCCCGAGCTGAGAGACCCACTGCCCCCTCGGGGGGCGCGCGGGTTCGAATCCCGCCCCCGGCGCCATTATTAATATCTTTTCTTGTTAGATTCTTGTATGGTGCGTGAATTGATTGTTCCCTGCTTAACATTTAAGATTAGAGAAAAACTGAAGTGGAGACTAGTGCTTGGCGCATATAGTTTTCCATGGGAGTATGACGGGGAAACGGGACATTTCGTGGTAGGTGATACAGTTATAGTTGCTGAGACCAATAAGGATCAAGTGGAGGTACATGTTTATAGTTTAAAAAACGACTGCGCCGACATAGATGAAAAGATCATCGTCTCATTTTTCGATCTCATGAACAGCTATATAGAGTTTTACGAGAAAGCATTAAAAGACCCCCTTCTCTCAGAATTTGCTAAGAAATATTATGGATGGAGACCCCGACAATCAGATCTATGGTGGGCAACAGTTATTGGTATCTGTCAACAGAACGCTAGTTTTCTTCAAGGATGGAAAATGCTGGCGTCGATAATCAAGCTTTATGGACGAAGAATACTTGTAGGAAATAAGGAGTTATTAGTTCCACCTACACCCAATGACATTCTCAAGCACACTGAATTACTTATCCAAGCTAAAACAGGATATCGTGCAGAAACAATTATGCGTGTAGCCAAGCTATTCGTAGAAAAGCCTAGTAGTGAGATCGAATTTTATGATCTGGTATCAATTAGGGGGATCGGCGAATACACGGCATCTTTAGCCATGGTCCTCGCGAGGAGAGATTATTGGAGAGCACCGATTGATCGTTGGCTCAAAAGAATAATTGCCCATGTATATTGCGTCAACGATAAAGACACTCCAAAAATCTATCAAAGGCTCTGGGGAAAATACCAAGGTCTCGCTGCACTGGCGACAACCATTGCTCTAGATGCTGTCCCCTTAAGACAGGCGCTTAAAAGGATAGACGAGGGAAAAACCATTCCATCGATAATGGATAAGCCCACACCAGCAAATATGTGGATGTTCACTGGATACTGGTAAGGTGTACAAATTGGGAATAGTACCCCTGGCAGAAGTGATCGAGACGCTCTATAGAATAGATGGTAGAGGCTATAAGAGTTACAAGAAGTTATCGAGTATAAAGTTCTCGATAAGCGGTTGTATAGCTACATTCACGAAGATACAGAGCGATCCTTATGCTCCTCCATCGGTATTAGAGGTTGAGGTACCTTATAAGATACACAAGATCAAGGAGCTAAGAACGCCTGTCTTAGATTTTGTTTCACGAATAATACATTTAGCTTCAAGAACATACTCGGCTAAGCGGGGGACAGGCAATAGTGGTTATATAGGCATACCAAAGCTAAGCCCGTGCATCATATATAGATCTAGTGCTGAAGCACGCGGCTCAGCTCTTGTGATTAGACTATATATGGGCTTACCTGCTAGAGGGAGGAGAGTATTAGGTAGAATAGCCGCCAAAATGCTTTGTGAATACCTAGTAGGAATACTCTCCAAAATAAATGATTTTCCGAATAAATACCGAGCGAAACTCAAGAAACACGTAACGGTCTATGACGATTATTTCTTCATTAGGAAATGGCTGAGAGAAAACGAGTTCGTATCATTTATTGCTAATGGAAGTATACTTCCGAGAAAAACCAGTAGAAGTGATAAGCCCTTACCAAACGCCATACCATTTATAGTGGACGAAACTTGCTCAGAAGCAATAGAACTTCCAAGCGGCAAAGTTCTGAAGGGCTTGGTGATAAAGTCGGGGATCACAGTCATAACTGGTGGTGGTTTTCATGGCAAATCAACACTGCTCAATTCTATTATAGAAGGGATTTATCCCCACATACCTGGTGATGGGCGAGAATACGTTGTGACATTGCCCGAAGCCGTGTATGTTAAGGCTGAGGACGGTAGAACAATTAATGACGTAGACATATCGGTTTTCATCAATAACCTGCCTTCACAAATAAACACACAAAAATTCCATACACTTAATGCGAGCGGCTCTACAAGTATGGCTGCTAGTATTTCAGAAGCTATAGAGGCAGGTATGAACATAATATTATTCGACGAAGACACAGCAGCCACAAATTTGCTATACAAGGATAAGTTCATGGATGAGATAATCATTGAAGAACCTATAACACCCCTGGCAAGCCTATGCACAAATATGAAGAATAAAGGTATAAGTATTATAGGAATAATGAGCGCCTCCTCAGCTATGCTACCCCACTCTGATACAGTCATAGTTATGCGTAAATATAGACCAACTATTATCCCTCCACAGAAAATACGCATAGACAATGATCTCTACCCTAAGAAGCACGCTTATTTCAGAAAACCACGTACCCGAAGGATCTGCCTAACTCGAAAAACACGCATCAAAGCCAAAAACGATAAGATTGTGATAAAATTCAATAATCAAAACTACGACTTACTAGTAGACAATCCGAGGATAATAGAGAAGGGGCAAATCAACTATGCGGCAAAGATAATTGAGAAGCTAATGCATGAAAATATATGTCTTGACACAACTTCTCTTCTACAACGCATAGATGATATCATACATAAGGGCTTCAACGCGGTATCAAGAATAGTTACTCCCGACCTATCTGTTCTACATCCCTTTGACGTACTATGGATTATTAATAGACTACCAATAATACCTAAGCCCTCCTAGCCGAGGGACTCGTCACCACTCAGACGATGCGGGCGTCACCCGACGGTCTGTCATCGGGCAACCATTATTTCCAACCAATTTGGTGTATACTTATTAGTACATATCATTTTTTATGTGCTATGCCGATGAGCTCATGTATGCTCTTGGCACCTATTTCCCTCATATAGCTCTTAATACCATGAATTATCTCTCGCACAATATTATGTCCTTTTCTAATAAGCCCTGTTCCTATCTGGACAGCGCTAGCACCAGCAAGTATGAATTCTATAACATCTCTCCAAGTCTCAGCACCACCAACACCTATAATTTCTGCATTAAGCTCTTCGTAAACCCTATATACAGAATATACAGCTATTGGATGAATAGCTGGGCCCGATAATCCGCCCCACCCATGGCTCAGGATAGGTGTCTTTATATATGGATCAATAACCATGGCCGGAATAGTATTTATCAGTACTATAGTTGAAGCACCACAGGATAGTGCTGCTTCCGCCTCCGATACTAAGTTGCGGCTGAAGGATAGCTTAGCCCATATAGGGATAGATGCTATGCTTGCCACACTGCATACTATATCTTTTATGGCCTTAACGGTTTTCGCGGCATCGATACCATAGCCGGGCGTATGAGGACAACTAAGATTTAATTCTATAAAGTCGGGATCGTATTCCATGGCAATCGTCGCTAGCTCGATGAATTCCTTGGATGTCTTACCTCCAATACTAAGTGCTATCGGGATACCATTATTCCTAGCCGCAAAAACCAGCTCAGCGCCAATTCTTATCCCTGGGTTCGCAAGGCCAACAGCATTGATCAATCCATAATCTAAAGGAACAATTATGGGTGGCCGATATCCTTCTCTGGGCCTAAGCGTTAATGTTTTAGTAACTATGCACCCGAATCCCATACTGTTGAGGAGTCTTATAGCATCGGGGGCATCCCCAAGGATTCCGCTAGCATTCATTAGCGGATTACTCAGCTTCTTCCCAGAAATTATTGTTTCTAGGGTGATATCCATAAAGTTTCAGCCTCACAAGAATCTTGTGAAGAGTATATTATCCTGCCCCGAACTATTGTGGCTACTACATCGCATGGGAGATGAAAACCCTCATAGACCGAGTACTTATTTAAAGAGTGCAGTTCGGATGGCCGAACCCAGTAGGTGCGGGAGAAGTCTAATATAGTTATGTTTCCTACATATCCTGGAACAAACGCACCATAATTTTTTAATCCCAATATTTGTGCAGGATTAAATGACATGTAACGATATAATAGATCATAATTCGAACCAATCACGAGACATAAAAGTCCAGAAGTTAATTCGCCAGCATTTATGCCAGGTCTACACGCATGTGGCGAACCGATCTTCTCTATGATCGAGTGTGGTGCATGATCACTTGTTATAGCATCAATTAAACCGTCTTGAACAGCCATTTTTAAGAATATATTTACACGAGGGCCTCTTAGAGGTGGTAATACTTTGGCCAAACAGTATTTAATACTAGCTATTTTTGAATTGAGCAAAAGATAATGAGGGCACGTATCTGAGGTAAAACCATATCTTCTTGCTTCCAGTAGAGTAGAAAAGCTCGTGATATGAGTAATATGTATTTTTACATGATTAGCAATCACGTCACCTATATGTCTGACAGCCCATATTTCCGACTCGAGCGGCCTCGCATCATTAGCGTCATATACAGTATAATAACTACTCATCATGGACGGTTCTTCAGGATGTAGTACTATTAATTTATTCTTTTGCCTTAACTTACGAAATGGGAGCGTTTTCAATAAATGAATGTTGAAAGGATATATTTTAAATCCCGCTACTTTTTTAAGATCTATAATTAAGGAGTTTTCGCCTGGGTCATTATTTGGTCCAGCGAATATTAGGATTTCAATCATCGATCTTTTGCTGAGTTCTTCGATTCTTTTAGTAATCGTTTCAACAGTATTAAGTGGTGGTACGGTATTAGGCATTTCACAAGCTAGAGTTATTCCTCCTCTTGCCAAAGCTGATGTGCCTGTCTCTATTGTCTCCTTATATTTCTGCTTGTAGTCACGGAGATGAACATGCATATCTATGAAACCTGGGAAAGCAACAACATCGTTGTTAGCATGAATCATACTTATTGTCTTTTCGCCCTTTATACTTTGATCTACATTGTTGCGCACTATCACTATTTTACTATTTTTTATTGCAATGGTGCCTTTACGTAGGCCATTAAAATCATATAGTGGACCATGATAAACTAGGTCATATTTCATTGTCTCAGCACCTCAACAATATCTGACAGGACAAAGCCTGGGCCATCATAGCATAGCAGTTTATTCGTCCCTGAGATTATGCAAGAACCACACAGCCCAAGACCGCATCTCACGAGTCTTTCCATGATGACAATGGTTTTGTATTGGTTTTTCACATAATTGGCAATGTTTCTTATCATGATTTCAGGCCCAGCGACAAAAACATAGTCGTATTCGTCTTCTCTAACATACCCATATTTCAGAACATCAACAACTGTGCCACGTATGTCGCAACCATTAGTACAAGTTGTTATTACTTCGCTAGCATATCTTCGAATAATTCCTGGCACATCTCCGATTTCATCTGATTCCCATGCACCAAAGACGAACGTAATATCTTTCTTAAGGCTGGCATAGTATTGTGCAAATCGAAGCATTGGAGCTACTCCACTTCCCCCAGCTAAAAGTAATATTTTGTCGCCTGAGGGGAGTAGTGGTTTGCCTAGAGGGCCTATTATGCCGATGTATTCATTATTCAGGGTTACAAGTTTATTCGTTGTTTCACCTACTGGTTTTACTATTAGCTTGATAACACCACCATTCTCTTCTTGTACAGCTATACTCATTGGCACCGCTTCATAACCGGGAACACAGACTAAAACGAATTGCGGTGGTAGAGAAATTAGTTTATCTTGTATGATATTTATATCAATCTCGTACAAAGTTCTCGATAATCTATTAATGTTATATATTTTCCCCGTAAAGTAACTTGGTTTACTATATCGATAAGCTATGCTCAATTTCATCGCCTTTGATCAATGTTCCACAATATTTACACTCCACTACAAGAGGGGCCGATCTTCGTAGAACAAAGATAGCCTCGGCATCTTCATCTCTCTTATTTGTGATACACATTGGGTTGGGGCATCTCAGTACACCTTTTATTATGTTAGGAAGTCTGACCCTGTATTTCTCCACCACACGATATTCATCAATAACATTAATTGTAGCTGTAGGAGCAACAAGGGATATTAGTTCTAGTTCTCTCGCATCCAGGATCCTGTTCTCAATTTTTATAATATCCTTCCTTCCAAACTTCCTGCTTGGGACATTCATCACTATTGCTAATCTGTAATTGGTATATCCGTTTATTCCGAGTATTTTTAATACTTTTAATGCTCTACCAGCTGGTATATGATCGATAACAATTCCTTTTCTTATCTTTGATACGAGGAGTTTTTCATCATGCATTATAGGCTCACCCCAGAATACTTGCAAGAAGCGCCATTCTTACAGGGACACCTAAACTTGCCTGATAAAAATAAGCCGCATACTTCGTATTGTCTATCTTTCTTTCTATCTCGTCAAGTTTAGGCAGTGGATGGAGGATCTTAAGATCTGGCTTAGCATTCTTCAGAAGATTCAATGTGATCTTAAAAGCATTCTTCACACGTTCATATTCCTCGGGATCGGGATATCTTTCTCTCTGAATCCTAGTAACGTATAATACGTCCAGCTCATGTATAATCTCTCTAAGGTCTCTAACCTCCTCAACCCTCAACCCTAGCTCTTTAAGCCTCTCTCGAACAGATTCACGAAGAGTGAGATTTCCAGGCGATATCAAATATACTTTTTTCGGATTAAACCTAGATAATCCATAGAGTAAACTAGCTATGGTTCTCGCATACTTTAGGTCACCAAGTACACCTATTATAAGTCCGTCTATTCTTCCTTTGAGCTTATAGATTGTATAGAGATCTATGAGGGCTTGGGTTGGATGTTCGTGTTTACCATCGCCTGCATTTATAATGGGTACCGATGATATCATGGAGGCGTATAATGCTGTTCCATCATATGGGCTCCTAATAACTATTAGGTCACTATAAGCACTCATCATTCTAATCGTATCGCCTATATTCTCTCCTTTGGCTAGACTAGTTGTTGTTTTGGATGCAAACACCAGTGCTTTTCCTCCGAGTCTATAAGTTGCTGCCTGAAAACTATACATTGTACGTGTACTTGGTTCGAGGAACAGAAGGGATACTATTTTACCCGATAAGTAATTGAGGGTCCTTCTTTCCTTAAGTAGACTTACCATTTGATCAGTGCGTTTGAAGATATATTCGATATCTTTCCTAGAGAGATCGAGAATACTTATTAGGTTTCTGTTCCTAAAGCCCATGAAGCCCGTTCCAAATTATGGGTTGTTCCTCTATAAAAAATTTGCCTTCTTATTTGATAGCGTAATCTTATTTGTTTTCGACGTTTTTCTCAATATATTTGATGACAATATTATATGTTTCAGGATCTATAAGATCTTCTAATGAATTAACTATATCGAATACGTTGGCATAACTATGAAGTTTTACACCAAGCGATGATAGCTTCTGCCTACCGCCTTCACATCTGTCAATTATTACGAACACATCTGTGACTATACCACCTGCTGCTCTTACCGCGTTTATTGCGCTCGAAATAGTTCCTCCTGTTGTTATCACATCATCGATAATTATCACGATCTTATCTTTGACATCGGCTTCGACAAGTCTCTTTGTACCATGAGACTTCGGTTTTTTCCTCACGTACGTGACTGGTTTATTAAGGAGGCAGGATAGATAGCCTGCATGAATTATCCCGGCAGTCTCAATCCCTGCTATAATATCATACTTTAATCCAGATATTTCGGAAGCTATAGAGATCATTATTCCTCTATATAGTTCAGGGTAAAGAGGTAATTCTCTGAGATCAATATAAAATGGGCTTTTTTTACCACTAGCTAGTTTATATTCACCAAACTTTATTATTCCTCGTCGATACATCTCAACTAAAGTATCCCTGATATGAGTCGCCATTCTAATCCACCAGTTTCTCATGTATTTCTGCTATTCGCATAGCTATTTCTTCAGGTTTATGCGAGAACAATATTGCCCGTCCTATGATCTCATAGTCCGCACCGGCCCTTAATGCAGAGCCGGGCTCGGCGCCCTGAGCGCCTATGCCAGGCGAGTATATTTTCACAAATATCCCTCTGGACAATAGTTTTTCTCTAACCATCCTTATGATGCGAGGCCTGGTTGCCGGCACGACTATCCCATAGGGCTTCACCCTCTCAGCCACCCTGATCAGCTCGTTCAGCGAATGATCTATAACATCGATTGATCCTGGGTGACTCATTGAGATAACTAATATGAGCCTTATATTATTCTTGTTGAGGTATTCTTTGAGCTCTTGAAGCCCGCCCTTTAGACCTATAAATGCATGTGCTATAGCCTCATTTATGCCAACATCAATAAAAGGCTCTATAGCGGAGATCATAATAGGCGCTATATCTGCTAGTTTGAAATCTAGTATAATATGTTCTAGATCACATGCTTCCTCGATAATACTCCTTACTCCCATGATCCCATATCTTACTATGAATGGTAGTCCTAACTTAATACCTACAATATAGCTTTTGACTCGAGTAAGCCTGGCAATGAGTTCTTTAATCTCCACGTCCTTATATGGATCGATTGCGAGTATTATTCTTGACATCACCATCACTTCTTGATAGCTATGGTTTTTATAAAATAGGTGTACACAGGAGATGGTTCTAACGGTCTACTCTTGAACTCAGGATGCGGCTGGCTCCCGAAGAATAACGTCTTATAGTGTTTCATCTCTATATATTCTGGATACCCTTCCATACTCCACCCACTAATTCGTACTCCTACCGATTCAAGTTTGTCAAGATATTTTGGATTTACCTCATATCTATGTCTATGACGTTCGTAGATCAATTCCTTGTTGTACATCCTATACGCTATTGTATCTCGAACAATTCTAATCGGATGTGCTCCGAGCCTCATCGATCCTCCGAGATGTTTTACATTGTATTGGCTTGGTAGGAGATCCACTACTGGGTAAGGAGTATTGGGGTCAAGCTCAGTGCTATTTGCTTTCTCCCAGCCAACAACATTCCTGAAGATCTCGATAACCATTAACTGCATTCCAAAACATATCCCTAGTACAGGCTTATTGTTCTCTCTAAGCGTTTTAATCGCGTGTATTTTTCCTTCCGCACCTCTTTTCCCAAAGCCCGGTAGTATGATAGCGGCATCTGTCTCTTCAACTACTTTCTCGGGTTTGATCCTCCCTCTCTCTATCTCTGTTGATTCATACCATTTGAGCTCTATGCCGACATTGTTCCATGCTCCTCCGTGTCGGAGTGCCTCAATTATGCTTATGTAGCTGTCGTGGAGCTTTGTGTATTTTCCTATCATAGCTATCTTTACTTTTTTATCAGTGTTTTTGACCCGGCTAACGAAATCCTCCCACTTGGACATATCAGGTTCTCTATATTCTAGATCTAGTAGTCTTGCAATGTATCGGGTGTAACCCTTTAAGTGAAGCAGTAATGGTACCTCATATATCGTATCAACATCTGGATCGCCGAACACAGCATCGACCGGAAGATTAGAATATAACGCTATTTTCTGTCGAGCCTCGGGTTCCAGGTCTCTCTGGGATCGTACAACTACTATGTCTGGCATTATTCCTATCCTTCTCAGCTCTTGTATGCTGTGTTGAACAGGCTTTGTCTTTTGTTCTCCAGTGGCTGATAGAATAGGTGCTAGCGCCACGTGTATGGAGACCGTATTATTTCTGCCTTCTTCTATGCGCATCTGTCTTACGGCCTCGAGGAAGGGAAGGCTTTCTATATCTCCGACCGTTCCACCAATCTCAACTAGAACTACGTCGGCTTCATTATTCTTGGCGATTCTCCGTATACGGTTTTTTATCTCATCGGTAATGTGCGGTATTATTTGTACGCATTTGCCGAGATATTCGCCCCTTCTCTCCTTTGTGATCACTGATAGGTAGACTTGTCCTGTCGTGATATTGTTTTCCTTGCTTAGGTTGATTCCTAGAAATCTCTCGTAGTGGCCTAGGTCTAGGTCGGTTTCGCCACCATCTTCTGTTACGAAGACCTCACCATGCATAAACGGGTTCATGGTGCCGGCGTCAACATTGACATAAGGATCAATCTTGATTGCTGTAACGCTGTAACCCATGCTTTTTATCAGGAGACCAGTAGATGCTGTGACTATTCCTTTTCCCAGCCCCGAGAGAACGCCTCCGGTGATAAACACGTATTTTGTCTTTGTCACGTGCCCACTCCAAGATTTTGTTTGTTCATATCTATTAAATCCTACCCTGATCAAGGAAGTATAATGGTTTAAAAACACGTATTTGAATAACATAGAATATGGCGGGCGAGAATATATCCATAAGATATATGTCCTGGAAAGAGCTTCATAGAGCTCTAATAATGTTGGCCAAAAGACTGCGCAGAGACGGTTTCATCCCCGACATAATCTTTGCTGTTCTTAAGGGAGGACTAATACCCGCGAGAATACTATCGGATCTGGTGCAAGTAGATGAGATCGGATTTATCGGCGTGAAGTTCTACAAAGCTGTCGGGACAAGGATGGCTAAACCACATCTAACATTACCGCCTACGCACAGGATAGCCGGACTAAATGTTCTTGTAGTAGATGATGTTGTCGAAAGCGGTAGGACCCTTCAGCTAGTAATAGAGGAGCTGTCAAGGTATGAGGCTAAAGAGATAAGGAGTCTCACATTGTTTGTTAAGCCTCAACGAACTATTTCGCCGGACTACTACTACGAGGAGACCAGCCAGTGGGTTCTATTTCCTTGGGAATATATTGAGACTATCAGAGACGGTGTCGATATAAGGAGTAGCGTTGGTGAAGATAAGGATCTAGTCGAGGAAATTCTGAGAAGAGGGCTTCTCAGTAAAAATAGTTTTTCTGTTTAACGCTTAAACAGTTATTATTTCGTCCTTAAATGTTATGAATTTATTTCGAGCTATATGTGCAAGGAATCCTGCGCTGGGAACAGGCTCATTATTTTTGAAAACCTGTAGGTCATATGTATAACCCGTTATTTTCCCAACGAAGAACGTGTGATCACCATAATCTCGTGCATCTATTACTTTACACTCGATATTGGCGAGGGCTTCCTTTATACTAGGTACTCTAACTGTTTTTGATGGAGTTAACGTGATATTCATTTTTCCTAGTTTTTGTGGCCCTGACTCAGTGCCA
>JALSQP010000090.1 GCA_026985375.1 Desulfurococcales archaeon
CTGTAAAATACTTCTGCTCCGGATTCATTAATCAACGCCTGGAACATGCATGTTCTATCTATTATGTATCCGTTCAATCCGTGGAGATCGAATACTTCTTCTCCATCTACATAGAGTTTAGCGCCTCTCAGGGGCCTCTGGATACAGTTCTCCGGTATATTTACTCCGATTCCCTCCACTCCAGGGATAGCTCTTCCACACGGCTTCATTCCAGGCTTATGTGCCGCCTCGTAGACGTGGACCGTATACCCTTTCTTAGACAAGTGATAGGCCAGCGTCGCTCCAGCTGGTCCTGCCCCTACTATGTGTATGTCTGCTTTCATCCTGGTCCCTCATTTATGGCTTAATGTTAGATTTCCCGGATAGCATGATGTATTGTTTAGATTTTTAAACAGCTACATATATTGATGTACAATATAATATTTACCTATAACCAGACTAGTGATAAACGGAACACCTAGAATCATGATGCCTCAATCAAAACATCCCTCATATCAGCGGTGTATCGAAATGCATAAACCGATACTGCCTAAGAAACAATCCACGATAAACTATAGGGGAATAATAAGAGATCCTATTCATGGCTTTATATCATATAGTGATCTCGAATACATGCTAATGCAGCATCCGTTTCTAAGAAGGTTACATAATATAAAGCAACTAGGACTAAGCAATCTTGTTTTTCCAGGAGCCACTCATACTAGATTCAGCCATAGTATCGGAGTAATGCACTTGGCCGGTATAATGGCCGAAAGGATATCCTACATAGCTCAGAGAAATAGCGACTTGTGCAGGGAAATTTTTGCTAGGTGCGATATAGGTCCGGACAATTTTGTAAAAACTGCTAGGCTGCTCGGGCTATTACACGACATAGGACACTTTCCATTTAGCCATCAGCTCGAGATAAGCCTACAAACAATCATAGACATGAGTATGTGGGCTTCTTCTCTGGATCAACGTATCCCCGAGGGCTTTATGCAGGAGATTAAAGAAATCATAAGGAGATATTCTCCTCTCACAAGGACTAAAAAGCTCCATGAGGTCTTTACGCTTGAGTATATTGATGTATTATCGGACTATGTCAAGCAGAACTATGGTGGCGACTCTGTAGAGCTTCTAAGAACTGTCTCTAACATTCTTAGAGGTAATTTCTTTATAGACGATGATTCCGAGTACTTGGGCTTTAGGGCAAGTGCTTTGAGACTGTTGGGAAGCCTTATATCTCACGATGTGTTTGATGCTGATAGACTAGATTATTTGGAAAGAGACGGTGAAATGACAGGCGTTGTATACGGAATAATTGACACGGATAGACTAGTACATGGACTAGACATTATAAGAGATGAGAATGGAGAACTTCAACTATCAATACACGATAAGAGTATGAGTAGTCTCGAAGACATCTTCGATGCAAGGTATAAGATGTACAAGAGCGTATACTATCATCATAAGAGCCTCTCAATAAACATTGCACTCAACAAGATAATAGAAGGATTATTCAGGGTATGGGATGAAATCGTTCCGAGCGAGCTAAAAAAACACCTAGATACACCCTCACTTCTCTATGATCCCGTACATATGGCTGATCTCATAGTACAGCAGAAATTCCTCTACACAGACTCAGACCTCGAATACCTTATCACTAAAATGATCCATGCTACCGACAATATAGCATCCAGATGGGCTAAGAGCATAATCAGTAGAAGAGATCTTCTCCCAGTATCTCTTGTAAAAAGACCCGACAGCCTGCTTACAATCATACAAAAATACAGTGGAGACAGAGACGCCCTTGATATCGCTAATCAAGTCTTCACTAACATATTAGCATCTACAGAAAAAATACAAGAATCTATAATAGAGAACATAAGAAAAGAGCTTGGAAACAAAATAGACAAAGATAGTATCATAGTAGATTTCGACAAACGAACTATCTTCAACGCAGAAAGTTTGAAAATGCATCGTCAATTTAACTCTCTCTACCTAAATGCACTGGCAAAGGTGAGTTCAGTGATCCTCCTGTACGTGTTCGTATACTCCGACGATGAGAAAATCCATAAAGCAATATTCTCGATAAGATCCGTGCTAAGGAATAGTCTCTCAAGATTATTAGAGAATATGATCAAGAACTATCTGAGAGCCTAGTCTAATAATAAATAAGACTATTTCTATTCCTGGCGTATACTGGAGAGTATCTTTCCAACGAGCTGAGAATCTGGCCTCATACCATTCCTTATTTCATACAGGATACTGTCGAGAAGAACAGTATTAGTGGCTAGTTCCTGCGCGAGTTCACTAACCCATGAAACACTAGTATTTGATAATGCCTCGAGTCCCCTCATTATCTGCTGTTTGCTCCATCCTCCACCTATTCTTGCAGCTACATCGACTACCGCCGCAGGTATTGCCCATTTAATATACCAATAAGATAACTGCGACATCTTGCCCGCACCAGCCTCATTACTGTCATCTCTAGGGATTCTTAATGATCCACTCATGGTAGGATCCCGGGGTCTGAATTGTTACTGTAATACCATTTAGGGTGTCTAGCAATCATCTATAGTGGAAAATAATCCTTGGATATCAATCATGAACACGTCTTCTCTTTGAAGCTTTTCCGAGTAATATTATACTTAGCGATGAATCAATTAGAAACTCTGTCTGATCCCTTAAAACCAGGACCCCCGGACTCTAACTATATTATTTTATCTCAAGATACGACAAGATACTATCGAGGGTGGATGAGGCCATCTTGCCCCCTCCAGAACGGTGAAGAAATTACCGCGACCCGACACCCCCATCTCCTTTATCAATCACCTGTTCCATAATTCAATACAAT